>NZ_JBXEJO010000016.1:0-129764 GCF_056837965.1 Bradyrhizobium ferriligni | reverse complement strand
GGGTGGGGCCGGTACAACCGGGGATTTATCCACTCTCCACGAGAATATTCGTCTCTTTCCCCGCACTTTCTTAGAATTGCCACCGTGTTCCTACCGACTGCACCGCGAACTGGCTTGCCTAAAAACCGCGCGTAGCCTCTAATCCTACCGCTATGCCTGCCGGAGGGGGATCTCGTGGCAGGTGGGCAGCCGGAGGAGGCTCCGTCAGAGAGCAGCAACCGGTTCAATAAAAAGAAGCACAAGCTTGCGGGACAAAAACAATGGCGGCAGACCGCGCACAAAATCTACAAGACACCTTCCTTAATCACGTTCGTAAAACCAAGACGCCACTGACGATATTTCTGGTCAACGGAGTAAAGCTGCAGGGCATTGTCACATGGTTCGACAATTTCTGCTTGCTGTTGCGGCGCGACGGCCACTCGCAGCTTGTCTACAAGCACGCGATCTCGACCATCATGCCCGGAGCTCCGATTCAGTTGTTCGAAGGTGGTGAGGACGCACCGGCTTGAGAGTGAACTGATTGGAACCCTTCAATCGTGAAGGGGGCGCCGACCGGACCAAGTCCAGGGCCGGGTCGGCGGGGAGCGGCAGCACCGGGCGGGTGATCGTCATCGGCCCGTACCTGCGCACGCGCCGTGGCGACGGCGATGCGCAAACGGATTCCTCTGTCCGCGACTATGAAGCGCGGATCGAGGAAGCCGCCGGCCTCGCCGGTGCGATCGACCTCACTGTGGTGGACTCCGTCATCGCGCCGATCAGCCAGATCCGGCCCGCGACCTATCTCGGCAAGGGCAAGGTCGAGGAGATCAACGGGCTCGTTGCCAGCAACGAGGTCGAGCTCGTGGTGATGGATTGCGCGCTGTCGCCGATCCAGCAGCGCAATCTCGAGAAGGCCTGGAGCACCAAGGTGCTCGATCGCACCGGCCTGATCCTGGAAATCTTCGGCCGCCGCGCCAAGACCAAGGAAGGCGCGCTGCAGGTCGAGCTCGCCCATCTCAACTACCAGCGCAGCCGCCTGGTGCGGTCCTGGACCCATCTCGAGCGCCAGCGCGGCGGCTTCGGCTTCATGGGCGGCCCCGGCGAAACCCAGATCGAGGCCGACCGCCGCCTGATCAGCGAGCGCATCACCAAGCTCGAAGGCGAGTTGAAGAAAGTGCAGGCGACGCGGCGGCTGCATCGCGCCGGCCGCCAGCGCGTGCCGTATCGCGTGGTGGCGCTGGTCGGCTACACCAATGCCGGCAAATCGACGCTGTTCAACCGCCTGACCCGCGCCGACGTACAGGCCGCGGACATGCTGTTTGCAACGCTCGACCCGACCCTGCGCGCGCTCAACCTGCCGCATGGCGGCAAGGCGATGCTGTCGGACACGGTCGGCTTCATCTCCAATTTGCCGACCCAGCTCGTGGCCGCGTTCCGCGCCACGCTGGAAGAGGTGCTGGAAGCCGACATCATCCTGCATGTCCGCGACATCTCTCATGAGGATGCGGAGGCGCAGGAGCGCGACGTCGAGGCGGTGTTGCGCCAGCTCGGCATCGACCCCGATGCCGACGGCGGCCAGCGCATCATCGAGGTCTGGAACAAGATCGACCGCTTTGATCCCGAGGAGCGGGACAATTTGCGCAATATCGCCGCGCGCCGTCCGCCGGAGCGGCCATGCTTCCTGGTTTCGGCCGCAACAGGCGAGGGGATCGATGCGCTGCTCGCCGCGATCGAGGATCGCCTCGCGGCCAAGCGCTCGACGCTCAATCTCTCGATCGACGCCTCCGATGGCGCCGGCATCAGCTGGCTGCACCGCAATGCCGAGGTTCTGAACAAGGAGCTGCATGGCGAGCGCTTCGACATGACGGTGCGCGTCGACGAGACCAAGCGCGACATCGTGATGAGCCGGTTCGCGGCCGTTCCCCACCAGGCGTAAGCGCCCTCGAAAGACGGTCCCTGCAATCTTCCGAAATATGACGATGCCGTGACGTTGCGGGCGCCGATGCGCCTGCGACGCGGCGTCGCACTTTCTGTTTGAAATCCGCGCCGCCTTGGTTCATTGCGCTGCAGAACGCAAAGCCGAGGCGGATCGATGCAGGACACCAGCGAAACCATTACGAAAGAGAGGCTCGCCGGCCAGAACGGTGATCTTGCCCATGTCCGCGCGCCCGAGATCGTCGATGCGCTCAACGCCCGCGAGCCCGCGGATGCCGCCAAGCTGCTGCGCTCGCTGCCGGCCGAGAAGGCGATCGAGGTGCTCGACCTGCCCGGGCTCGACAACACCTGCGAGATCCTCGCCGAGCTGCCGAAAGATACCGCGGTCGCGCTGCTGTCGGGCGTCTCCGACGACCGTGCCGCCGATATCTTCAAGGAGCTGATCGAGCCGCTGCGCACCACGCTGCTGAACGGACTCAATCCGGAGACCCGCAACGTCATCTCGGGGCTATTGGCCTATCCCGAGCGCAGCGCCGGCAGCATCATGACGACCGAATTCGTCAGCGTGCCCTCGAGCTGGACCATCGCGGAGGTCCTGCATCACATCCGGATGGTCGAGCGCACCCGCGAGACCGTCTACTCAATCTTCGTGATCGACCCGGTCAAGAAGACCCTGATCCAGGCCGTGCCGCTGCGCCGCCTGATCTCGGGCGATCCGCACGCCAATGTGCTGACCGCGGCGCCGGCGCGGAAGCCGCTGATGATCTCGCCGGAGGCCGACCGCATGGAGGCGGCGCGGCTGATCTCGCGCTACGACCTGCTCGCCGTCGCGGTCGTCGACGGCCCCGGCCATATCCTCGGCATCGTCACCGTCGACGACGTCATCGACGCCATCGTCGAGGAATCGACCGAGGACGCCCAGAAGTTCGGCGGCATGGAAGCGATCGACGAGCCGTATCTGCGGATCGGTTTCGGCGAGATGATCAAGAAGCGCGCCGGCTGGCTGTGCGCGCTGTTCCTGTCGGAAATGCTGACCGCGACTGCAATGCAATCGTACCAGAGCGAGCTCGAGAAGGCGATCGTCCTGACGCTCTTCATCCCGTTGATCATGAGCTCGGGCGGCAATTCCGGCTCGCAGGCCACCTCGCTGTTGATCCGCTCGCTGGCGCTGCACGAGGTGCGGCTGCGCGACTGGTGGCGTGTCGCCGTGCGCGAACTGCCGACCGGCATCGTGCTCGGCGCCATTCTCGGCCTGATCGGCATCATCAGGATCACGCTCTGGCAGACGCTCGGCCTGTTCGACTACGGTCCGCACTGGGTGCTCGTCGCCGCGACCGTCGGTGCCGCACTGGTCGGCATCGTTACGTTCGGATCGCTGTGCGGCTCGATGCTGCCCTTTATCCTCAAACGCATCGGCTTCGACCCGGCCAGCGCGTCCGCGCCATTCGTCGCGACACTGGTCGACGTCACAGGTCTCGTGATCTATTTCGGCGTTGCCGCGGTGATCCTGCGCGGGACGTTGTTGTAGGCTGAGCCTGCGCCCTCAACCTGGCTGTCGTCCCTGCGAAAGCAGGGACCCATAACCACCGGCCATCGTTGTTGAGCTCGGTCGCAGTTGTTCGGCGCAACCAAGCTTGGCGGTGAATTGCGCGGTACTGGTATCGCCAACCTACCGTTAGATCACGCGGTATGGGTCCCTGCTTTCGCAGGGACGACAGCGGTCTTTGCTTCGTTCCACAACGCGTCCATCTCTTCCAGCGACGCACCGTCGAGCGAACGCCCCTTCGCCGCCAGCGCCTTCTCAATATAGGAAAAGCGCCGCTCGAACTTGGCGTTGGTCGCGCGCAGCGCGGTTTCCGGATCGGCGTCGACGTGGCGGGCGAGGTTGACCAGCGCGAACATCAGGTCGCCGGTTTCCTCCGCGATCTCCGCTCTGTCGTCGCGGTCGAGCGCGGCTTCGATCTCGTCGGCCTCCTCGCGGATCTTGGCGAGCACCGCGCGCGGGTCGTTCCAGTCGAAGCCGACGGTGGACGCCTTGCGCTGCAACTCCATCGCGCGCGTCAGGGCAGGCAGGCCCGCCTTCACGCTCGCCAGCAGCGATTTGTGCGCGGTCTCCTCTGGAGGCCGCCGCGCGGCGCGCTCGGCCTTCTCCTCGGCCTTGATCCGTTCCCAGGCGCTCTTGACGCCGGCAGGCTGGATATTGCCGTCCTTGTCGGCGAAGACGTGCGGGTGACGGCGGATCATCTTCCTGGTGATCGCCTCGACCACATCGCCAAACGCGAACGCGTTCTGCTCCTCGGCCATCCTGGCGTGATAAACCACCTGCAACAGCAGGTCGCCGAGCTCCTCGCGCAAATCGTCGAGATCGCCGCGCGTGATCGCATCCGCAACCTCATAAGCCTCCTCGATCGTGTAGGGCGCGATGGTCTCGAAATTCTGCACGAGGTCCCATGGGCAGCCGGTCACCGGCGTGCGCAGCGCAGCCATGATCTCGATCAGGCGGGAAATGTCGCGGGAAGGGGTCATGGAGCACCGCTGGATGAGAGGTATAGCCGTTATGCCAAATCGGCCCTGTCGATCCCAGCAAAACACGCCGGAAACACGGCACTGTCCACGGATTGGCCACGGCGCCGTCAGGTGCTAAATCGCGTTCCATGACCGATCAGAACGCTTCCGACACTGCGCTGGTGCTGTTTTCCGGCGGCCAGGACTCCACCACCTGCCTTGCCTGGGCGTTGGACCGTTTCGCGCGCGTGGAAATTCTCGGCTTTACCTACGGCCAGCGTCACGCCATCGAGCTCGACTGCCGCGACCAGCTGCTGGACGGCATCAGGGCGCTGCGGCCGGATTGGGCAGCAAAGCTCGGCGACAGCCACACACTGGCGATCCCGACGCTGTCGGAGATTTCCGACACCGCGCTGACCCGCGACGTCGCAATTGAAATGGGCGCGGACGGCCTGCCGAACACCTTCGTGCCCGGCCGCAACCTCGTGTTCCTCACCTTTGCCGCGGCGCTGGCCTATCGGCGCGGCATCCGCCACATCGTCGGCGGCATGTGCGAGACCGACTATTCCGGCTACCCGGATTGCCGCGACGAGACCATCAAGGCATTGCAGTCCGCGCTCAATCTCGGCATGGCCAGGGATTTCGAGCTGCACACGCCGCTGATGTGGCTCGACAAGGCCGCGACCTGGCAGCTCGCGCACGAACTCGGCGGAGCAGGGCTGGTCGACCTGATCCGCGAGCACTCGCACACCTGCTATCTGGGCGAACGCGGCGCGCAGCACGATTGGGGCTATGGCTGCGGCGAATGCCCGGCCTGCAGCCTGCGGGCCAAGGGCTGGCGGGAATATGTTGCGCAGGGTCGCCCGTAACCGTGGGCTGATAGCCGTCCGCAGGGGCGCACCGCCAAAATATCGAAAACAACCCCATGCAAAGGAGTCGGCGGCTGCCGTTCGACACCGCAACTTGACACGTCGGGCAACTCAGCGGTATTCTTCTATTATCCAGAAATTGTGCCAGATTCGGCTCGAATCGCAAACCCATCCTCATCGTCGTCCCGGCGAAGGCCGGGACCCATAACCACAAATGATCTTTGTTGAGCGATGGTGGAACGACGAGTCGCGTTCACACAATATTCGCCGCGGAGTATGGGTCCCTGCTTTCGCAGGGACGACAGCTGTGAATGCGGCGCGATCTGGTGCTACGGCGGAAATGCGCCGCTACGCGAAATCCCCCGGCGTCAGCACGATCGGCTGGCCGTGCGGGGTGCGGTCGGCGGCGTGGTCCCAGGCGTCGCGGTAGCGGTGCAGTGTCTCATGCGTCGTGACGCCCTTGGCGGCCACGAGGTGCTCGAGGGTTGCCAGCCAATGCTGGTAATAGGTCTCGCCGGTGTCGGGATCGCCGGCAGCCTGCGCGCGCTTGATCTGGTCGGCGAGCGCGGCAGCCCATTCGGTCCAGGTGAACACGCCGCGGTCATGCAGGCTCAACGCCATGGCGAACGCCTGCGCTTCCCAGGGGGCGCGGAATACCGGGCCGTCCTGGTCGCGGGGAATGCTCGAGACGGCGCTGGTGGCGCGCACGGCGGCACCGGCATCCATCAGACGGCCTCCAGATACGGCTCGAACGCGTCGATCGAGACCTTGATGGTCGGATCGGAGTCCGGTCCCCACAGCTCGCGTCCGTCGAACACGACGGTGTACAGCCATTGCGGATGTTCGCCGGCGTCGTTGGCCACCGTGTCGGGAAACACATGACAGCCATGATCGCGCTCGACCACCCCGACGTGACCGCGCACGTAGCGTGGCAGCCGCGTGTGGGTGGCCGGATGGATGTTCTTCGCCCGCACCCGATCGCCGGCCTTGAATTTCGCCGGCCCTGGCGCGGCGCGGCCGAACTTGCCGCGCACCATGATGCGCTCGATGTCGGCCACCGAGAACTTGCCGTGCTTGAGCGCTTTCGCCGGCGCGACGGCATGTCCGGCAGTAACGTCGTCCTTGGAGATATAGCCTTTGTCGAGCAGCAAAGCTTCCAGCCCGAGCAGCCATTTCCTGTAGTAGGAGCTCGACAGATAGACCTGCGGGGGCAGGGTCTCGCGATAGAAGCGCGAGGCGTCGATGTTGAAGGCGCCGGCGGCGCCCATCGCGCGGACCATGGCGAGCACCCGGGATTCCCATTCCTGATGGAACATCGGCTCGTTCGGCTCGGGCTCGACCTTGCCGAATCCGTCCATGCCGCCCATGTCGTGGACGCCGTTCATGACGGGGCTCCCGGCTTTTTGGGGAAGCCGGTGCCGATCATGGAATCGCGCGTCACCAGCTCGGCGAGCTGGTCTTCGCTCCAGCCCTCGGTGCCTTCGGGCCGCATCGGCAGCACCAGAAAACGGGTCTCCGCGGTCGAATCCCAGACCCGGATTTCCGTCTCCTTCGGCAGGCTGACGCCGAAATCGGCAAGCACGCCGCGCGGATCCTTGACTGCGCGCGAGCGATACGGCGAGGCCTTGTACCAGACCGGCGGCAGCCCCAGCATTTCCCAGGGATAACAGGAGCACAACGTGCAGACGACCATGTTGTGGCGGCCGGGCGTGTTCTCGATCGCGACCAGATGGTCGCCGACCCGGCTGACATGGCCGAGGGTGCCGACCGCCTTGCTGGCGTCCTCGAGCAGCGCCTTCTTGAAGGCGGGATCGGTCCAGGCCTTGGCGACGACGCGGGCGCCGTTATGCGGGCCGATCTTGGTCTCGTAGGCCTGCACGATAGCGTCGAGCGCGGCAGCCTCGACATAGCCCTTCTCGGTCAGGATCGATTCCAGCGCGCGGACGCGCAGTTCGGTCTCCGACAGTTCGGAATGGTCGTGATCGTGGTGGTGATGATCATGTTCGCTCATGCCCACAGAATAGGCGAAACCGTCGTGCTATGTCGAGGCAGGCAGTACACAAGAATGCGAGCGGGGAGGTATGCGTGGTTGATGATGTGACGATCGAGAAGGGGCTCGGACCGGAGGGACGGATCGCGGTGGTGCGCTTCGACCGCGGCGACGGTATCAACGCGCTGTCGCCGGATGCGCTGCGGCAGCTGACCGACGCGGCGCGCAGTTTCGAGGACGACGGCGAGACCTCGGTGGTGGTGCTGACCGGCGGCGCCAAATCGTTCAGCGCCGGCTTCGACCTCAAGGATGCCGAAGGGCGTTCTCGCCAGACCATGGACATGGGCGCGCTGCGCCGGCACCTGAAGCTCGGGCCGCGGCTGACGCGCGCCTGGCAGGACATGGAGCAGGTCACGATCGGCGCGATCGAGGGGTTTTGCGTCGGCGGCGGCGTGGCACTCGCGGTCGCGCTGGATTTCCGCGTCATGGCGCGCGACGCGCACATGCGGGTGCCGGAAATCGCACTCGGCATGAACATGAGCTGGCAGAGCGTGCCGCGCATGCTGCATCTGATGGGACCGGCGCGCACCAAGCAGGCTGTGATCCTGGCCGACGACCGGATCTCGGCCGAGGAGGCCTACGAATGGGGCCTGGTGGAGCAGGTGACCGATCCTGGAAGGTCATATGAAGCCGCGATGGCGCTCGCGGCCAAGGTCGCCGCCCAGCCGCCGATCTCGGTCGCGATGACCAAGCTGACGGTCAACCGGCTGGCACATGCGCTCGACGATCTCGCCAGCCACATGGACCTCGACCAGTTCGCGCTGGCGAGCCTGACCGAGGATCACAAGGAAGGCGTCGCGGCATTCCTCGGACGGCGGAAGCCGCGCTTCAAGGGGCGCTGATACTTCTCGTTCAGGAGTCCTTCCAGGCTTCGGAATGGCGAAGGCCCTGACGCCGGGCCGATGCGTCAGGGCCTTTGCGGTGCGGAGACGACCCCAGCACCTTTCAGGGCCCTGGGAGCCGACGTTGGGGTCATCCGCCTGCACCGTTGTCGAGACCGAGCAGGCAGCCGATATCATGCGCCCATCACCGGCGTCCGCATTTGCATATGTAAATCGTCATCCCAATCCTCTCCGACCGCTCCAGCCCTTTGGACTGCGCAGCAGGATCATCGGCCGGCGCGGGCGCTCCGATCGTTTGCTGCCACGCGCCTCTGTTTGGATTTTGCGAATTCCTGCGAGCGACTCGATCTCTCATATGTTAATGCCGGAACCAGGCGCAGAGATGAAAAGCGGGGGCGACTGATGTCTCGACCGCGATTCGATATCCGCCTTAGTCAGCCGAAGGGTGCAGTTGATGAATCTCATCGACCGCTACTTTTTCGCCGCAACGATCACAGTGACAATTGTCCTCTGGCTGTACCTCGGGTTGCTGGTGGCCGGTAGCTGACGGCGCGTGCCTGGAAAACGGGACCAGCCCGCCTTGGGCATCGAAATTCCCCGCTCATTAAAATAGGCCATAGCCGCTGTCCTGAAGACAGGCGGTGAGCGGCTGTCCGGAAACCCGACCAGCGGCAGAACGTTAACGCCTCGATCATCCGCGCAACTGGCAGAGGTGCTGCTATGCGTACGATCTTGATCGTGGAAGACGAGTATTTCATTGCCGATGACTGTGCTGCCCTGGCACGGCAGGCCGGCTATCACGTCGCCGGCCCGTTCGCTTCGATCGACGAAGCCCGCCCGCACGCGGCGAGGGCGGGTGGGGCGGAGCTGCAACCTGCCTGAGGCCGCGTAGCTTGCTGCATCGGGGCGCACAACTCCAACCCCCACGTCGTCCCTGCGAAAGCAGGGACCCATACGCCGCGGCGGGCGTTACAGGCGGGACTCGTCGTTCCAGCATCGCGTAACAATTTGCGTTTGTGGTTATGGGTCCCTGCTTTCGCAGGGACGACAGCGAGTGTGTTGCGCGATCAGTGGTCATGATTTCGCGCTCTCGCGACATGAATCGCCCGAGCTTTGCATTTCGTTTCGCCGCCCTGAAAGCAGAGGGCGCAGGGAAAGCCGGCTGCCGATCGCACCCAATGGATCCCGCATAATGAAAAACGCGGGAGGTAGGACACACAGGTGTAACCGGAAACAACCCGGCTTTCCCTGCGGTAACAACAAAGCCCAGTCTCGCCGGGGAGGCGTCAGGCCTGCACGATTTCGCCGTCCGCCTTGCGTGCTCTCGTCAGTACCACGCTCGGCGTCCACCGCATCTCACCGCATGAACGTCATCCGATCTCAACGTCCTGAGCTGTGCGACGACGAGGCGCAACTCATCTGCCAATTGGGCGTTACGGATGCGCGTTTCCGTGACGGTTGAGAGGTCGGCGATCAGCGCGCGTTCTGCGGCCGTCTGCTCCAGCAACTCGATACGTCGTTCGATCTCGGTCATTACGCACCCCCGTCCGATATCGTGACTGGAGTATCGTGGGGCTCTCTGCAAACCTCCGCACTAACATTTGCAAATGCTCGAGCGGATTATTCATGTCCAGCAGCGCCATGAGACAGGCGGTCAGACCTGCGGATCAATCTGCTTCATGGGATCACCGCGCAGGATCATGCCGGCGAGCCCGTGCGCCATGGCGCGCTGATCGAACGGCTTCTCCCACAACGGGACGTCCGCGAACTCGGTGCCGAGCACGACCTTGTCGTATCCCGAGGTGAACACGATCGGCACGCCGCGCGCCTGCAGCTCGCGCGCGACCGGATAGATCATCTGCTTGCGGATGTTGACATCGAGCACCGCACCATCGATCACGCCGCCGTCGTGAAGGATACGAAGCGCATCGTCGATATCACCGGCCGGCCCGGCGATATCAGCACCAAGCGCGCGCAGCGCGCTGCGCATGTCGTCGGCAAGGAAATATTCGTCTTCGACGATCAGGACGCGCCGACCGGTCAGCAATGCGCCCTCGGGCAAACGTGCAAAAAAATCAGACATATCAACTCCGGCCGCGCCCGGCATGTCGTCATCGCAGAATTGGAACATAGGACGAATGCTCGCCTTGTTGCAAACAATGTTGGAAAGGGCAGGTTCCATGTCCAATCGGGACAACATCGTCATCGGCGGTTCAGCCGGGGTAGCGGCGCGAACTCGCTGGAAAGGTCTATCGTCGGGTCGGGCGCCGCCAAGCAACATGATCCGTCGCGCTCTGGAGGACAAGCGGCGGCCACATCGCGCTTCCCTGCAGGTCGGAGATTTCCTACTTATCCCATCGGGATACGATCAAACTCTGGTATCAACGGGCACGGGCGAGAATGCCCTTCGGAGAATTGAGAGCCGCTGCGACCATGGATGACGTCGGTCAACCCCAGGGCGGAGATGGAGAGCGCAAGAGCAAGGCGCCGCTGATCGTAGGCGTGGGCGCATCCGCCGGCGCTCTCGATAGTATCGAGCGTTTCTTTTCCCGGCTGCGGCTCAATCCGGATCAAGCCGTCGTCCTCGTGCTGCAGGACCACGATGCCATCGAGGATACCCGGCTGCACGCCGCGTTGCAGCGATCGGAAGGCGCGAGGGTGTCCGAGATCAGCGACGGACAGCTCGTCGAGGGCGGCGTGATCCATCTGTGTCCGTCCGACATGATCACTACCATTCATGGCGACCGTTTCGCCGTCCGGCGCGCCGAGCAGGCGCGCGGTGACCGGGCGACCATCGACAGCTTCCTGGTCTCGCTGGCGGAGGAGCGCGCCGAGCGGTCGATCGGCGTCGTGTTGGCCGGCACGGGCGGCGACGGTATGCTCGGGGTCGGGACCTTGAAGGATCATGGGGGCCTCGCGATCGCCGAACGCATTGGCGACGGTCAGTCCAACCCCCACGACGAAGGCAGCTCGGCCGCGGCGATCGCCGATTTTGTCCTGCCGCCGGAGGACATTCCGGAGCATATCGACGTCTATTCCCGCCACCTCCGCCGGCTCGAGACCGGGACGCGGCTGCCGCCGGAATTCCCCATCACGACGGCGGCCGGACGGGGCGCGATCGACATCCCGCCGGTACGTTCCGTTGGCCCGGACGTCGGCCTCGAGCGCCGCGCCCAGCGCATCGCAGAGCGCTATGCGCCGGCCTTTGTCATCACCGACGGCAGTTTTCACATCCTGCATTCCTCCGACCGCACCGGCCGCTACATCGAGCCGACCGCCGGGGCGGCGACGCTCGATTTGCTGCAACTTGTGCATCGCGACCTCAGGCTTGAATTGCGCACCGTGCTCACCCGTGCCGCTGAAACCAATGAAGCGGCGCATGCCGAGCAGGTGCAGCTCGGCGTCAACGGGCATCGCGTGCTGGTCGACATCACCGTCGAGCCGATCCAGGACGGCCCTGCCGGCCATCGCAATTTCGTCGTGCTGTTCAAGGATGGCCCGATCCGTCCCGTGGAGCAGGCCGAGAGCAATCCCAGCATTCTGGCCAGGACCGATCATGTCGAGCGGCTGGAAAGCGAGCTGCGCGCCACCCGCGAGCGGCTGCAGGCCACCATCGAGGAACTCGAAAACACCAATGAGAAGCTGAAGTCCTCCAACGAGGAATATCAGTCGCTCAACGAGGAGCTGGAGACCTCGCGCGAGGAGTTGCAGTCGGTCAATGGGGAGCTGACCACCGTCAATGGCGAGCTGGCGCACCGCGTGCAGGGTCTCACCCAGGCCACCAGCGACCTGAAGAATTTCCTCGAGAGCACCCGCATCGCAACCGTATTCCTCGACAACGATCTGAAGGTGATGAACTTCACGCCGGCGATCACGCAGTTGCTGCATCTGGTCGAGACCGATGTCGGCCGCCCGATCGCGCATATCAAGGCGCGCATTCCGATCGAGGAGCTCTACGACGATGTCCGCCGCGTGCAGCGGACGCTGGCCAGCGCCGAGCGCGAGCTGACCGCGCCCGACAGCGGCACGCGCTACATCGTGCGCATCCTGCCTTACCGCAGAATCGACGATTTCGTCGCCGGTGTCGTGATCAGCTTCATCGATGTCACTGCTATCACGCGGGCCGAGGAGCGGCAGCGCCTGCTGCATGCCGAATTGCAGCACCGCGTCCGCAACACGCTCGGCGTGGTCCGCTCGATCGCGCGCCGCTCGGCCGAGACCAGCGCGAGCTCGAGGACTACGCATCGCATCTCGACGGCCGGCTCAACGCCTTCGCGCGGACCCAGTCGCTGGTGACCCGAGATCCGGCAGGCGGCGTTGATCTCGAATACCTCGTGGTCGAGGAATTGCTGGCTTACAACGCGCGGGAGGGCGAGCAACTGAAGGTCTCCGGTCCCGGAATCCGCCTGCAACCCAAGGCCGCGGAGACTTTCGCGCTGGCACTCCACGAGCTCGCAACCAACGCCTTGAAATATGGCGCGCTGAGCCAACGCGCCGGGCGCATCGACGTCTCATGGCGGGTCGATGACGCGGCCGAGCCACGGCAACTGGTGTTCGACTGGCGCGAACGCAGCGGGCCGGCGGTGACGCCGCCGCGCCGCAGGGGATTTGGATCCGATCTCCTGGAGCGGACGCTGGCGTTCGAGTTCAAGGGCGAGAGCACGCTCGAGTTCAATCCGTCGGGATTTCACTGCACGATCGCTATACCGATGAGCGCGCAGGCCATCCATACGCCGAGTATGGGGAGCTAGATGCATCCCCCGATGCTCGAGGGGAATCTGGCGCAGCCGGTGATCCGGCGGCTCAACGCCTTGCGGCAATTGTCCGAACGGGGGATCGCGTTGCTGCAGCAGGCGATCCAGGAGGGGCTGCACCGCGCCAGCCCGGGTGAGGACCTCGCGACCGAAGGCGATCCGGTCGACAGCGTCAGAATCATCCTGTCGGGCTGGCTCTGCCGCTACAAGACGCTGGCCGACGGCCGCCGCCAAATCGTCAATTTTGTCCTGCCGGGCGACAGCTGCGATGCCTGCGTTTATCTGCTTTCCGTAATGGATCATTCGATCGGCGCACTGACCCCGGTCACCTACGCCGACATCAAGCGTCCGGCGTTCGAGCAGCTGCTGGCGAGCGACCGTACGCTGGAAGAAGCGCTGTGGTGCGAAACCATCGTGAACAGCGCGATCCAGCGGGAATGGACGGCCAATATCGGACGGCGCGTGGCGCTGGAGCGGGTCGCGCATCTGTTGTGCGAACTTTATGAGCGCCTGCTGCCGGTCGGAATGATCGACGGCGATTCCTGCCTGTTTCCGATCACGCAGACGGATCTCGCCGATGCCACCGGGCTGTCCGTAGTCCATGTCAACAGGACGCTGCAGGAGCTGCGCGGCGCCGGCCTGATCGTGCTGCGCGACCGCATACTGACGATCAACGACCTGAAGCAGCTCAAGGACACGGCGCTGTTTTCGGCCGACTATCTGCACACCAAGCGGCACGGCTGAGACGCGGCAAGGCGGCTTTGTCGGGCTGACGCGGGCGCTGCGCTTGCCGCGATTGTGCGTCGCACATTTGCAGACGTTAGTACCGGAACCCGTTGCGAAGCGCAGGTTCTCACGAGCTGACGCGCCGACCGGCCGTCAGCGCAACCAGGAGAACCCCGCTACGACCCCAGCTCTCCACCCCTGAGCTGGGGTCACTTGTGTCGAACAGGTGAGAGTGGAGCCACAGCGATCGAGCAGAGCGCGTCGAGGGCTCCTCGATCTCGTGCGCCGGTCACGTGCAGCCGCCATGATGGTGAAGGAACGTTCAGGAAAGTTCCGATCCTGTTCCTGCAACGTGCGCGGACGCCAGTCGTTGTCACGGTGTACTGGAAAGGAGGATGTCATGACGAAGCTTACTTACGCTCTTGCCGCAGTTGCGGCACTCTCGATAGCGGCACCGACCGTTGCGAGCGCGCAGGGTGTGGGCATCTATGTCGGCAGCGACCACGGCTACTACGGCAATCGATATTATTATGGTGGCCCGCGCGTCGACGTATACCGGCATGACCGGGGCTGGCACCACGGCTGGTACAACCATCATCGCGACTACTACCGCGACCGCGGCTTCGTGATCCGTGGTCATGACTGGGACGATTAACGGTGCTGGTCGCACGTCGCGATAACCAGCTCGCGACGACCGGTGAGGGCCTCGCTTCGGCGGGGCCCTTTTCATTGGCGTTACCGCATCGCGCCGCTTCGTCGACGTAGGAACCTTGGCCGATCCACCAAATTGTCAGGACGGGACGAGGTGGACGGAGGAGGTTTGCATGAACCAGTTGATTTATCTGGTCGGACTGATCGTGGTCATTTTGGCGATATTGTCGTTCTTCGGGCTGCGGTAGGCGCGTCATGGATAACGAGCGAGGGCTTGCCGTGTCCGCCGCCAACAGGACCGGGCTTCGGCTGCAATGGAGCCCGGTCATCGCCGGCGCGCTGGCTGCGGCGGCGCTGTCGGTGATCCTGATCGGCTTCGGCGCGGCGGTCGGATTGGGCGTGAGTTCAAGCTCGCCGTCATGGCGCGACGCATCGGCCGCGCTCGCGTTGCTGTCGGGGCTGTATTTGATTCTTCAGGCGGTGGTGAGCTTCGGCGTCGGCGGCTACATCGCCGGCCGGGCGCAGCGCGTGATCGGCGCGACGCCATCCGACGAGATCGACAGCCGCGACGGGCTTCACGGACTGACCGCCTGGGCGCTCGCCGTCATCCTCGGTGCTACAATCGTCACGCTGGTTGGCCTGTCCACCGCGCGCCCGGTGGTCCAGAACCGGCCATCTGCGACGGCCGCGGAGCCGTTGCTGAGCGCCGAGCTCGACCGCCTGTACCGGTCGCTGCGGCGTCCGGCCAATCTCGATATCGGCTACGAGCGGGCGGAGGCCGGCCGCATCCTGCTGACGAGCTCCGGCCGCAGCGGCGTCAACAGTGACGATCGCAGCTATCTGATCCAGCAGGTCGCGGCCGCGACCGGTCTGGCCGCGGCGGAGGCGGAGAAGCGCGTCGACAGCGTGATGGGCGATGCCAGGACCGCGATCCAGCGGTCGCGGCGCAGCGCGGTGATTCTGGCGTTCTCGGTTGCGGCGGCGCTGCTGTTCGGTGCGGTCGCCGCGTGGGCCGCGGCCGGCGCGGGTGGCCGTCACCGCGACGGCGCCGCGTTGCCGGAGTGGATGGGCGGCAGGCCGACGACGGCCGTGCCGATTGTCTGATGCAGTTGTGAATGTCCTTCAAGGGAGACGATGATGGCAACGATCTTGGTGATGGACCACTCCGGCGACACGAGGCAGCAATTCGATCCCGACAACAGCGAGCAATTGGCCTGGGCGAATGCCCGCTTCGCCCAGCTCACATCGGACGGCTACACTGCCGCAATTCGGCAGGCGACCGGAGAGGCGAGGTTGGTCCGCGCGCTTGATCCGACCGCCGAGGAAACGTTGTTCTATCCGAGGCTGGTCGGCGGCTGACGCCATGCTCGCCCGTCTGCGCGAGATGCCCCTGCGATCCGCGCTCCGAGGAGCCGCCAGCACGTTGTGTGCGACCATGGCCGCGATCTGGGATCGCTGGAAGGCCTATGAGCGAATTGAGGCGCGCGGACTTGCGCTGCTGTCCGCGTGGCTGTCACCCGAGCAGCGGGTGCAGTTCGAAAAACATAATCGCTTCGACGTCATCGGCTCGGAGTCCGGCAAGCGATACCGGATTTGCTACGGCACCTCGACCAACGTCTACGAGATGGACGGGGGCGACCGCATCGTGCTGGGCTGGTGCTTCCGGCCCGTCGGCTCGCTGGTGGCGGGCGACGTCATGCTTGCCCAGAAAATCGCGCTCGAAACCGACGAACGCGCGACGCTCATGGTCGCCAAGCCATTCCCGAGCTCCATGCCACCACGCGCAAATCTCCCTCCGGTTAGTTAGCGCTCGGCCCGCGCTGCCCCGCGAGGCGCGAGCTGTCGCGTTGCCGGGGGAGGAACGTCGATCTTCCTGCCGGGTTGTCGGGTGCCAACTTGCTACGGACCTTGCCATGCGCGTCAACACCCGGCCGTCTTCGCTGAGCCTGATCTTCCGCTCCTACCTTGCGGACTTGCGGCAATGGCTGGGGCGCCTCGTGACCGGCTACGCGCTGGCATGCGGCGTCATGCTGGTCGGCGCGGTCGCGCTCCTGGTTACGATCGGGATCGGGGTCGCCGCGGCTTTCCACGCCCTTGAAGTGCATTACGGCATCTGGATCGCATATGCCGCGACCGGGGGCGTCTTTCTCCTTCTCGGGATCCTGGGGTTGGTCGTGGGCCGTGTGCTGCTCGCGCGTCCTGCGCCGGCCGTGCCGCGCCCGGGCCGACAGGCCGACATGCTCAAGCGCACGATCGCAGTGCCCGTCGCGGCGCAGCTGATCGCCACCACCCGGACGGGAGCAGGGGGGAGCGTAGATCCCACCACCCGGGCACTGGCCGCCGGGGCTGCAATCATGCTTGTCGGCTGGTTCGCCGCATCGCGCGCCCGGCGTCAGCGCGACGCGATCCAGGACTAGCGATGGCGCCACGCAATTGGACCAACGACCTGATGCTCGCCGGTGCAACGGCTCTGGCGACCCTGGCGATCTCTCGCCAGCTCTCCCGATCGGAGCGGTCGTCCGCTCGGGAGCAGGGCGTCGAACCCGCGCTGGCCGAAACCCGGGATCGTGGACGGCTCGCCGACACGCCGCTTGAGATTCCGGCCGCCGGCTGGAAGGACATTCTGCTGCGCACCTATCAGCAGATCGACGAGGACCGCCTGCTGGCCACCGCGGCCGGCGTCGTGTTCTACGGCTTGCTGGCGATCTTCCCGGCCATCACCGCGCTGGTCTCGAGCTACGGCCTGTTCGCCGATCCGTCCACGATCTCATCGAACCTGCAGAGCCTGGCGCTGATGCTGCCGGAAGGCTCGTTTGCGATCGTCCAGGACCAGATCGCCCGCGTGCTCGCGAAGGGAACCTCGACGCTTGGCCTGACCTTTGCCGCCGGCCTGCTGATCGCGATCTGGAGCGCCAATGCCGGCATGAAGGCGATCTTCGATGCGCTCAACGTCGTCTATGACGAGAAGGAAAAGCGCGGCTTCGTCAAACTCAACCTGATGTCCCTCGCGTTCACGATCGCCGGGCTGATTTCCATCATGCTGATGGTCGGAGCGGTGGTCGTCGTCCCGCTGCTGCTGCAGCAGGTTGGACTGGGCACGACGGCCGAGCTCGTCATCCGGCTCGGACGGTGGCCGATCCTGGTGCTCCTGCTCCTCACCGCGCTTGCGGTGCTTTACCGCTTTGGCCCGAGCCGAACCAGGCCGCGCTGGCAGTGGCTCAGCGTCGGCGCCGTTGCGGCAGCCGTGCTGTGGCTGGCCGGTTCGGTGCTGCTCTCCTGGTATCTGGCGAACTTCGGCGATTACAACGCGACCTACGGCTCGCTGGGGGCGGCCATCGGTCTGATGACGTGGATGTGGATGTCCGCCATCATCGTGCTGTGCGGGGCAGAGCTGAATTCAGAGATCGAGCATCAGACGATGCTCGATTCGACCGAGGGCCGCCGCAAGCCGCTCGGAGCGCGTGGCGCAACCATGGCCGACACGGTCGGCAAGGCGTCGTAACCGGCGCCGACCCCCGCAGCAACGCATCCAGCAATGAGCATAGGAACCAATGGCATGACCCGGGCTTATGCCAAAATGGTTCAGATCAACGTGCTGGAAAAACCGATCGAGCGGATCAAGGAGACCTGCGAGCTGATGGGCATCGCGGACAGGTTCGACCGCGCGCTTCCCGAGCTCGAGAACTTCCTCGAAGCCGAGATCGCACAGGGCGAGGTCCGCGAGTCGAAGCTGACCTTTGACGGGCTCTGCTACCTGCGCCAACTGCTGGCGCAGGCGTGAGGTATCGACATGGCATTCTCGGAGGAAATGAACCGATGCGTTGAGACCTGTCTGTCCTGCTATAGGACCTGTCTCGCCACGGCCATGAACCATTGTCTCGTCACCGGCGGCAAGCACGTCGAGCCGGCACATTTCCGATTGATGATGGCCTGTGCGGAAATGTGCCGGACGGCGGCCCATTTCATGCTGATCAACACCCCGCATCACAAGCATACCTGCCGGGAATGCGCCGAGATCTGCGGTGAATGCGCCGAGGATTGCGATCGCGTCGGCGGCATGGACGAATGCGTGGCGATGTGCCGCGCGTGCGCGGAATCCTGCCGCAAGATGGCGGCCTGACGGCGCGGACTCGCCGTTCGGTCAATCGGAGCTGACGTAGTGGGCGCGCCAGAGCAGCGCCGTGACGATCAGGGCGATGACCCCGGCGGCAATCACGATCCACGGTACATAGTCGGCCATTGGCGCACCTGACGCTCCGCTTCGCGAGCCAGCGCGCGAAGCGGAGCCGTGTAAGTCTAGAGTTGCGCGTGCTGGGTGGTCGGGCGCGAGATCTGGCTGAGCGCCATGCCGGTGCCATCGCTGGCCTGGATCAGGGCGATATCGCCGAGAGCGATGATTCCGACCAGGCGCTTGTCCCGGGTCAGCACCGGCAGGCGCCGAACCTGGATCGCACCCATGTTCTGCGCGATGTCCTCGAGCTCCTGATCCTCGAAACAATACTTCACCTCGGCCGTCATGACGTCGCCGACCCGCGAGTCGGGGCCGCGACCCATTCCGATGCCGCGAAGCGCGATGTCGCGGTCCGTGATCATACCGACCAGGCGCTCGCCATCGGCAACCGGCAGCAGGCCGACACCGAGCGCTGCCATCGCTTCTGCGGCATCGCGCAGCGTATCGTCGGGGGTGCACAGCTGGACGTCCGGTGTCATCGCGTCGCAAACCTTCATGATAGCCTCTCCATATGGCTGGTTGCGTCAACGGCCTAACGATGCGGCCCGGAACGGCGTTCCTAACTTGGTCGCCGCGGCCAGGACGCAGGCGACCGCGGGAACGAAGCGCCAGCGCCGGCAGGCCGGGATGCTACCTTGCCGCTCTCGGTGGTCACCTCGAAGGCCCTGACGATGGATCGGGCGGTGGATCAGCCCTCGCTTTAAGGCTTGGTGATCCCGTTGCGCTCGGCAAGGTCGGCTTCCCAGCCGAACACCGAGCGGCCGTCGAGCGCAGGAGAACGGGCCCGCTCGTTCGCGACAAACGCCTCGAAGGAGGGGCCGGTGGCGGTTCGTTCCAGCCTGCGGGCCTGATCGTCGAGCCGCTTCAAGGCCTGCATCTCCTCGTCGCGGCCGAGACTTGCCTGCTGCACAGCCGATTTCAGCACGCGGATGGTCTCGTCATAGACCTTGATCGGCACCGGGAAGGGGTGACGGTCCTTGCCGCCATGGGCGAGCGAGAAGCGTGCCGGATCGCGGAAGCGGTAGGGCGTCCCGTGAACGACCTCGGCGACCATCGCGAGCGACTGCACCGTGCGGGCGCCGACGCCGGGCGTCAGCAGCAGCTCGGGAAAATCCAGCGGGCCGCGATCGGCAGCCGCGGCCAAGGTGCCGTGCAGGCGGCGGACGAACACGTCGCTCGAGCGCACGTCGTGATGCGCGGGCATGATCAGGTGCAGGAGGTCCGGCTGCGCGGTCGCGCTCTGCGTCAGCTCGGCATATTCGCGCGTGATGCCGTCCGGCCCAAGCGCGGCGAGCAGATCGAGCTGCGCCTGGCGTGAGCTTTCGGCGCGGTGATCGGTGAGATTGACGATCTCGCCCTGCGTCGGGCCGTCGATCGCGCTGTGCGGCTCGTCGACGAAGCTGCGCAGACCGTCGGAGTGCCAGTGATAGCGGCGGGCCTGCCGCTTGTCGCCGTTCATGCCTTGCTGGACGACGGTCCATTTGCCGTCGTCGGTGACGAAGAAGCCATGCAGGTAGAGCTCGAATCCGTCCTGCACCGCGGCGCTGTCGACCTTGGCCACCAGCCGGCTCGCGCGGGTCAGGGCGGCACCGTCGAATCCGACGCGGTCGCCAAGGGCGGACAGTTCATCGGGCGTGCGGCGCGAATGCTTGCCGCGGCCACCGCAGACGTGGATTCCGAGCTCGCCTTGCAGCGGCGCCAGACCTCGCTTCAGCGCACCGATGACGCTGGTGGTGATGCCGGACGAGTGCCAGTCCATGCCCATCACGGCGCCGAACGACTGGAACCAGAATGGATGCGACAGTCGCTGCAAAAAGGCATCGCGGCCGTGATGGTGGACGATGGCCTGGGCGATGATGCCGCCCAGCGTCGCCATGCGCGCCGCCAGCCATGGCGGCACGCGGCCGCCATGGAGCGGAAGATCGGCGCTGCCGGTGCGTCGGGCCATCGGGCTCCCGGATGCTGAATCGGCGTCCAATCTACCAGCAAATGCGAGCGTGTGTACAAAGCGGACGTCGCTTCATCGCGCGTCTCGTCAGGCGGCTTCGGCGTTGATGCCGCTGACGGCGAGCTTGGTGAGCGCTTCATCCGTCTTCTTTTCCTCAGCCAGGGTCTGGTCGATGAGCTTGACCGCATCCTTCATGCTGAGGCGGTTGGCCCACGCCTTCAACGTGCCGTAGCGGGCGATCTCGTAATGCTCGACCGCCTGGGCTGCCGAGAGCAGGCCCGCGTCGAGCGCCGGCGTGTCGGCATACTCCTCCATGATCTCCTTGCCCTCGTCGATGATCCCCTCGATGGCGTCGCACTTCTTGCCGCGCGCCGGCTTGCCCATCAGGTCGAAGATCAGCTCGAGCCGCTCGATTTGTCCTTCGGTCTCGTCATGATGCTTCTCGAAGGCCGCGCGCAGGTCGTCGGACTCGGCGGCCTTGGCCATCCGCGGCAACGCCTTCAGGATCTGCTTTTCCGCGTAGTAAATGTCCTTGAGGGTATCGAGGAAGAGGGCGCTGAGATCCTTGTCCGGCATTGGTCGCTCCGTGTGTTGGGTGAATAGTCCGGAGTGCCAACACGAGTGCGAAAAGCAAGTTCCTATCCTTGATCGATGCGCGGCAAAGCGCCTTCTCGGCTGTCACGCATTCAAGCGCGCTACGATGGAGCTTGGTCGGATTGCGCAGTTTGGATTGCGAAGTCTTGCCGCAACGTGGCTTCGGAACGAAGCCTCGGCCGGCCCGTTGGTCGGTCTCATCGTTCAAGGAGAACCGCAATGGATTGGAATCGTGTCGAAGGCAACTGGAAGCAGGTCAAGGGTAAGGTCAAGGAGCAGTGGGGCAAGCTCACCGATGACGATCTCGATGTGATCGCCGGCAAGCAGGATCAACTCGAGGGCCGTCTTCAGCAGCGCTACGGCTACGCCAAGGATCAAGCCGCCAAGGAAGTGAACGACTGGTATGGCCGCCAGAAATGGTGAACCGGACCACGTCAGGGGCCCCGCTTCGGCGGGGCCTTTTGCGGCCTGGGCGGCTGACCCTGCGTGTGACGGCATGCGGTCGGCGCGCGCAGGAGTGAGCGATGGGACAGCTTCTCAGCCCGCCGGGTCCGCGCGCGGCGCACCTTTGCATCGACATGCAGCGACTGTTCGAGCCGGGGGCGCCCTGGGCGACGCCCTGGATGAACCGCGTGCTGCCATGCATCGTCGAGCTGGCGCAGCATGCGCCTGAACGTACCGTATTCACCCGCTTTATCCCGCCGCGCTCGAAGCACGACGCGCGAGGGATTTGGCGGGCCTATTACGAGAAATGGGAATGCGTGACCCGTGAGCGGCTCGATCCGGAGTTGATCGAGCTCGTGCCGGCGCTCGCCGCCTGTGTGCCGCCAGCCGCCATCGTCGACCGGCCGATCTACAACGCGTTCGGCAACGGGCGCCTGCAAGCTCATCTGGACGCGCATGGGATCGATACGACCATCGTGTCGGGCGGCGAGACCGACGTGTGCGTGCTCGCCACCGTGCTGGCCGCGATCGATATCGGCTATCGGGTGATCGTGGCCGAGGACGCGCTGTGCAGCTCTTCCGATCAAAGTCATGACGCGCTGCTGCAGCTTTATGCCGAACGCTTCAGCATCCAGATCGAGGTGGCATCCACGGCCGATATCCTCCGGATGTGGACCCTCGACGACTGAAGCGACAACGCGCCGATGCGAGGTACTGCTCGGAGCAGGGGTGGCAATATCTGCTTCCTGGTGCCGAGCTGACGCTGGCGATGCGTAGCTGCGAGGCAGCCGGTCAGGGGTACCGCGGTCGGCAATTGCGCGCTTGGACGCAGCACGATCGCGGCTTGGTCCAGCTGCGACCCGCTGATGCCTCCGCGGACGGCCGACGCAATCATGGTGATGCCGAGCAAACCAAGCGCGCGCGCCAATCTTGCGAGCCCGGAGCGTGCCTGGCTGATACGGCTCATCGCTCGACGGCTGGAAGGTAGGACTTGGGCCGTCAATCTGCGAGACGGTAACAAGGTTCCTGATTCTGGGCCTTGCGGCGAAGGTGAGCGGAGCAATGGGATAGCTGCCGGTGATCGTAGCCACGCCCATATCCATAATTCGCATAAGGTATATTATGGAATATTTATATCTACAATTAGATCAGATATTTAGTGGGAAATCTTCGCACTGGTCCGCAAGTTGGCGTGTGTGCTGATGTACCCAAGCCGGTCGTCCGGCCCGTGCCGATGCCGCAGCGATCTACGCGCGCGCATCTCGTCTGAAAGCCGATATTGCCGCCGCGTACGGACGCTGCAATAAGCCCCAGCTGTGCAGAGATCGCTGGTGACCCCGCGGCATCAGGTCCGTATAGGATGGCATCTCAGAACAACAACAAGCCTCTTGAGGGAGCAACCAATGAGCTTTTCACGACGCACGCTGCTGAAGGTTTCCGCCGCTTCCGCCGTCCTTGGCGGGATTGGCGCGCCCTATGTCGCGCGCGCCCAGTCGGCCGAGTTCTCTTACAAGTTCGCCAACAACCTGCCGGAGTCGCATCCGTTCGTGGCGCGCGCCCGGGAGATGGCCGCGGCGATCAAGACCGAGACCAACGGCCGCTTTGACCTGCAGGTGTTTCCGAACAGCCAGCTCGGTTCCGATACCGACATGCTGAGCCAGGTGCGCTCCGGCGGCGTCGAATTCTTCACGCTGTCCGGCCTGATCCTCGCGACCCTGGTGCCGGCCGCCTCGATCAACGGCATCGGCTTCGCATTCCCGGACTATCCCACGGTCTGGAAGGCCATGGACGGCGAGCTCGGCGCCTATGTGCGCGGCGAGATCAACAAGGCCGGCCTCGAGGTCATGGAAAAGATCTGGGACAACGGCTTCCGCCAGACCACGTCGTCGACCAAGCCGATCACCGGTCCCGACGATCTCAAGGGCTTCAAGATCCGCGTGCCGGTGTCGCCGCTGTGGACCTCGATGTTCAAGGCGTTCGATGCGTCGCCCGCCTCGATCAATTTCAGCGAGGTCTATTCGGCGCTGCAGACCAAGATCGTCGAGGGCCAGGAAAACCCGCTGGCGCTGATCTCGGCGGCGAAGCTTTACGAGGTGCAGAAATACTGCTCGATGACCAACCACATGTGGGACGGCTTCTGGTTCCTGATGAACCGCAGAGCCTGGGCGGCGCTGCCGGACGATATCAAGACCATCGTCGCCAAGAACGTCAACGCGGCGGCCGTCAAGGAGCGTGAGGATACCGAGAAGCTGAATGCCACCGTGAAGCAGGAGCTCACGGGCAAGGGGCTCGTGTTCAACCAGCCCGAGGTCGGGCCGTTCCGTGATAAGCTCCGCACCGCCGGCTTCTACGCCGAGTGGAAGGGCAAGTACGGCGAAAAGGCCTGGGATCTGCTCGAGAAGTCCGTCGGCAAACTGTCCTGATCGATCAAGCAGGAGGCTTGCCATGGCTCATGTCGAGATGACGCCGGCCGTGGCCGGCGAGGCGGCGTCGCAGCCCCCTCGCCGCCGCTCCGTTCTCGGTTCCATCGACGCGGCGCTCGGGATGCTGGTCGAAATCCCCGCGGCGATCCTTGTCGTCGCCGAGGTCGTGATCCTGTTCGCCGGCGTGGTGTCGCGCTACGTGCTCCATGCGCCGCTGATCTGGTCCGACGAACTGGCGTCGATCCTGTTCCTGTGGCTCGCGATGCTGGGCTCGGCGGTGGCGTTCCGCCGCGGCGAGCATATGCGGATGACGGCGCTGGTCGCAAGCGCGGGACCACGGCTCTGGGCCTATCTCGACGTCGTCGCGACCTGCGCCGCGCTGGCGTTCCTGATCCTGATCGTGCGGCCGGCCTATGAATACGCCTACGAGGAAAGCTTCATCACGACGCCGGCGCTGCAGATATCCAACACCTGGCGCGCGGCGGCGCTGCCGGTCGGCACCTGCCTGATGGCGCTGTTCGCGCTGCTGCGGCTGGCCCGGGTCGGCGATTTCAGGACTTTCCTGCTGGCCGCGCTGACCGTGGCCGCGCTGATCGGCGCGTTCTGGCTGGCGCAGCCGATGCTGCGGCCGCTCGGCAATCTCAATCTGATCATCTTCTTCGTCGGCGTGGTCGGCTTCTGCGTGTTCGCCGGCGTGCCGATCGGCTTTGCCTTCGGCATGGCGATCTTCGGTTATCTGGCGCTGACCACCCGAACGCCGCTGATGGTGCTGGTCGGCCGGATGGACGAGGGCATGAGCCATCTGATCCTGCTGTCGGTGCCGCTGTTCGTCTTCCTCGGTCTTCTGATCGAGATGACCGGCATGGCGCGCGCCATGGTGGCGTTCCTGGCGAGCCTGCTCGGCCATGTCCGCGGCGGCCTGCATTACGTGCTGGTCGGCGCCATGTATCTGGTTTCCGGCATCTCCGGATCGAAGGCCGCCGACATGGCCGCCGTCGCGCCCGTGCTATTCCCGGAAATGAAGCAGCGCGGCGCCAAGCCGGGCGATCTCGTCGCCCTGCTCGCCGCCACCGGCGCGCAGACCGAGACCATTCCGCCGAGCCTCGTGCTGATCACGATCGGCTCGGTGACCGGCGTCTCGATCTCGGCGCTGTTCACCGGCGGCCTGCTGCCGGGCGTGGTGCTGGCGATCACGCTATCGGGGCTGGTGTGGTGGCGCTACCGCGGCGAAGACCGCAGCCACGTCCAGCGCGCCACCGGCAGCGAGATCGGCAAGGCGTTCGTGTTCGCCCTGCCCGCGTTGGCCCTGCCCTTCGTGATCCGCTACGCCGTGGTCGAAGGCATCGCCACCGCCACCGAAGTGTCGACCATCGGCATCGTCTACGCCTTCGTCATCGGCCTCTTGATCTACCGCAAGTTCAACTGGCGGCGGCTGTTACCGATGCTGATCGACACGGCGTGCCTGTCGGGGGCGATCCTGTTCATCATCGGCACCGCGACCGGCATGGCCTGGGGCCTGACCCAGTCCGGCTTCTCGCGGGCGCTGGCGGCGGCGATGACCGGGCTGCCCGGCGGGTCGGCGACCTTCATCGCGGTCTCGATCCTGGCCTTCGTGATCCTCGGCAGCGTGCTCGAGGGCATCCCGGCGATCGTGCTGTTCGGGCCGCTGCTGTTTCCGATCGCGCACCAGGTCGGCGTCCACGAGGTGCACTACGCCATGATCATCATCCTGGCGATGGGCATCGGGCTGTTCGCGCCACCGTTCGGAGTCGGCTATTATGCCGCCTGCGCCATCGGGCGCGTCGATCCGGCCGAGGGTATCCGGCCGATCTGGGGGTACATGCTGGCGCTGTTGATCGGCCTGATCATCGTCGCCATCTTCCCCTGGATATCGATCGGTTTCCTGTAAAGCACCTTGCGGATGGGATAGAGCCATGAGTGCAGCTCAAAACCAGTACTCGATCGGGTTGGACAAGACGCCGGCCAACTACGTGCCGCTCTCGCCGTTGAGCTTCCTGGCGCGCTCGGCCGCCGTCTATCCCGACCATATCAGCGCGGTCTATGAGGGCCGCAGCTTCACCTGGAAACAGACCTACGAACGCTGCAGGCGCTTTGCGTCCTATCTCGCGGGCCGTGGCATCGGCCATGGCGACACGGTCGCGGCGATGCTGCCTAACATCCCGGCGATGAACGAATTGCACTTCGCGGTGCCGATGACCGGCGCGGTGCTCAATGCGCTCAACATCCGCCTCGATGCGGCGTCGATTGCGTTCCAGCTCGATCATGGCGGCGCGAAGATCATCCTGGTCGATCCCGAATTCTCCGGCGTGATCGCGGAAGCCCTGACCCTGATGACGGGCGCAAAGCCGTTCGTGATCGACGTCGATGACGCGGCCTTCAGCGGCGGCAAGCGGATCGGCGAGATCGAGTATGAGGCGGCGGTCGCGGCAGGCGATCCCGGCTTCGTGGAACGGCGGCCGGCCGATGAATGGGACGCGATCGCGCTGAGCTATACGTCGGGCACGACGGGCAATCCCAAGGGCGTCGTGACCCATCACCGCGGCGCCTATCTCAACGCCGTCAGCAACATCCTCGCCGGCAATCTCGGCCAGCATCCGGTGTATCTCTGGACGCTGCCGATGTTTCATTGCAACGGCTGGTGCTTCCCCTGGACCATCGCGGCGTCCGCCGGCGTCAATGTCTGCCTGCGCAAGGTCGATCCGGCCAAGATCTTCGAACTGATCCCGAGGCACGGCGTCACCCACATGTGCGGTGCGCCGATCGTCTACAACACGCTGATCAACGCGCCCGATGCGCCGAAGGGCGGCAAGGCAAAGCCCGTCGTCGGCCTGATCGCCGGCGCGGCGCCGCCGGTTGCGGTGCTCGAGGGCGGCGAGCGCATCGGCATCAAGCTGACCCATGTCTACGGGCTGACCGAGGTCTATGGTCCCGCCTCGGTCTGCGCCGAGCAGCCGGGCTGGGACGAACTGTCGGCTGATGCGCGCGCGCAGCTGAAGCGGCGCCAGGGCGTGTCCTATCCGCTGCAGGAAGGCGTCACGGTGCTCGATCCCGAGACCATGCGCGAGGTGCCGCGCGACGGCGAGACCATCGGCGAGGTCATGTTCCGCGGCAACATCGTGATGAAGGGCTATCTGAAGAACGCGACGGCGACGCAGGAGGCCTTTGCCGGCGGCTGGTTTCACACCGGCGATCTCGGCGTGCTCGACGAGCACGGCTACGTCATCATCAAGGACCGCTCCAAGGACATCATCATCTCCGGCGGCGAGAACGTCTCTTCCGTCGAGGTCGAGGACATCCTCTACAAGCACCCGGCCGTGCTGTTTGCGGCCGTCGTGGCAAAGCCCGACCCGAAATGGGGTGAAGTGCCCTGCGCCTTCATCGAACTGAAGGACGGCGCCAAGGCGACCGAGGCCGAGATCATCGCCTATTGCCGCGAGCACATGTCGGGGTTCAAGACGCCGAAAGCCGTGGTGTTCGGCGTGATCCCGAAGACCTCGACCGGCAAGATCCAGAAATTCCTGCTGCGCAACCAGGTCGGATCGGCCAAGGCGATCTCGGCCTGAGCCGTCAGCCTGCCCGGTCGAGTGTCAGCCGCATGCCGTCATAGGCCGGGATGACGCCGGCCGGCAGGCTCTGCCGCAGCACCTCGTAGTCGAGATCGGAATGCATGTTGGTGATGACCGCGCGCTTCGGCTTGAAGCGCTCGATCCACGACAGCGCGTCCGCAACGCTGAAATGGCTGGGATGCTGCGCATAGCGCAAACCATCGACGATCCAGAGATCGAGACCTTCGAGCGCCGGCCAACTCTCCTGGGGGATGTCGTGCAGATCGGGCGTATAGGCGGCGCCGCCAACGCGGTAGCCGAGCGCCGGGATCTTGCCATGCTGCACCAGGAAGGCCCCAAGCTTCAGCGGGCCGCCCTTCCCCTGGACCGTATGGCTCTCGCCGGCCTCGATCGAATGCCGCGTCAGGATCGGCGGATAGTCGCTGCCTTCCGGCGCGATGAAGCAATAGGAGAACCGCGCCATCATGTCCTTGGCGGTCGACTGGTTGAAGTAGACCGGGATGCGGCGGCGCTGATGCAGCACGACCGAGCGCAAATCGTCGATGCCGTGGGTCTGGTCGGCATGCTCATGGGTCAGGAATACCGCGTCGATGTGCTCGACATTGCTGTCGATCAGCTGCTCACGCAGATCGGGCGAAGTGTCGATCACGACCCGCGTGGTGCCGTGCTCCATGGTGCGCTCGGCCATGATCGAGCAGCGGCGGCGACGGTTCTTGGGATTGCCGGGATCGCAGGCGCCCCAGCCGAGTGCCGGGCGCGGCACGCCGGCGGACGAGCCGCAGCCCAGAATGGTCAGTGTCAGCGTCATGCAGCAACCTTCGGCGCCGGCACCTTGGAGAACAGCCGGAAGAAGTTTTCGGTGGTCTGCCGCGAGATCTCCTCCAGGGAGACGCCGCGCGTTTCCGCGAGCACTTTGGCGACCTCGACGACATAGGACGGCTCGTTGCGCTTGCCGCGGAATTTGCCGGGCGCAAGGTACGGCGCGTCGGTCTCGACCATGATGCGGTCGGCTGGCAGTTCGGCCGCCAGCGCGCGCAGCGCGTCCGACTTCTTGAAGGTCAGGATGCCCGTGAACGAGATCGACAGCCCGAGCGCGATCGCCTTCATCGCGAGCTCGCGGCCGCCGGTGTAGCAGTGCAGGACGGCCTTGAACGGACCCTTCGCGACTTCATCCTCCAGGATGCGACCGCAATCCTCGTCGGCTTCCCGGGTGTGGATGACCAGCGGCAGGCCGGTTTCACGAGCCGCGGCGATGTGCGCGCGAAAGCCACGCTCCTGGGCTTCGCGCGAACCGTGCTCGTAGAAATAGTCGAGCCCCGCCTCGCCGAGCGCCACGACCTTCGGATGCTTGGTCAGCTCGATCAGTTCGCTGGCCGGGATGCCATCCTCTTCATCGGCATGATGCGGATGGGTGCCGACCGAGCAGTAGACGTCGGGGAAGCGCTCGGTGATCGCGAGCAGGCCGCCGAGCCGCCTCACCCGGGTCGAGATCGTGACCATGCGGCCGATGCCGGCCGCCTCGGCGCGCCCGACGATCCCGTCGAGATCGTCGGCAAAGTCGGGAAAATCCAGATGGCAATGACTGTCGACCAGCATGAATTTCGAACCGCTCACTCGGTCTTCGGTTCCACATAGCGCGGGAACACGCCAACAGGCGCCGGCAGGAGGGTCCCCGGCTTGATGCGCTCGGCGACCGCGGCAAAGCCGCGGGCGTCAGCAGCGATACCGAGGCTGTCGAGCATCTTGGCGCAGGACTCCGGCATCACGGCCTGCGCCATGATCGCGATCTGGCGCACGACCTCGGCGGTGACATACAGCACCGTCTTCTGGCGCGCGGGATCAGTCTTCGCCAGCGCCCACGGCGCCTCGCCGGCAAAGTAGCGGTTGGCCTCGGCGACCACGGCCCAGACCGTGTTGAGCCATTGATGTATCTGCTGCGTCGCCATCGCGGTGCGCGAGGTCTCCAGCATGGCGTCGGCCTGCGCCAGGATCGCCTTGTCGTTGTCGCTGAATTCGCCCGGCTCCGGCAGCACGCCGCCGAGTTGCTTGGCGATCATCGACAATGAACGCTGCGCCAGATTGCCGAAATCATTGGCGAGGTCGGCGTTGATACGCGCGACGATGGCCTCGTGATTGTAGTTGCCGTCCTGGCCGAACGGCACTTCGCGCAGGAAGAAGTAGCGCATCTGGTCGACGCCGTACTGCTCGGCGAGATTGAAGGGGTCGACCACGTTGCCGACCGACTTCGACATCTTCTCGCCCCTGTTGAACAGGAAGCCGTGCGCATAGACCCGCTTCTGCACGGGAATGCCTGCCGACATCAGGAAGGCCGGCCAGTACACGGCGTGGAAGCGGATGATGTCCTTGCCGATGATGTGCACGTCGGCCGGCCAGTAGCGCCAATGCCTGTCGTTCTCATCGGGATAGCCGACGCCGGTGATGTAGTTGGTCAGCGCGTCGACCCAGACATACATCACGTGCTCGGGATCCTCCGGGACCTTGACGCCCCAGTCGAACGTCGTGCGCGAGATCGAGAGGTCCTTGAGCCCGCCGCGCACGAAGCTCATCACCTCGTTGCGACGCGAATCCGGGCCGATGAAATCGGGCTGACTCTCATAGAGGTGCAACAGCTTGTCCTGGTAGGCCGACAGCTTGAAGAAATAGCTGTTTTCCTCGACCCACTCGACCGGCGTGCCCTGCGGGCCGCGGCGGACATTGTCCTCGCCGACGACGGTCTCCTCCTCGGCGTAGTAAGCCTCGTCGCGCACCGAATACCAGCCGGCATAGGTGTCGATATAGATGTCGCCATTGTCCTGCATACGGCGCCAGATCGCCTGCACCGACTCGTGATGCGCAGGCTCCGAGGTGCGGATGAAGCGGTCGAACGAGACGTTGAGCCGCTCGTCCATCTCTTTGAACCGCGCGGCATTGCGGGTCGCGAGATCGTAGGGCGTCATTCCCTCGCCGGCCGCGGTCTGGATCATCTTCTGTCCGTGCTCGTCGGTGCCGGTCAGAAAGAACACGTCCTTGCCGTCGAGACGCTGGAAGCGCGCCAATGCGTCGGTCGCGATCGCCTCATAGGCGTGGCCGATATGCGGCTGACCGTTCGGATAAGCGATTGCGGTCGTGATGTAGAACATGTTGCCGCGGTCCGCGGCGGGCACCGGGATGGATGCGGCCGCAGGAGCCGCCGCTGCGGGTTTGGGCTGCTTCGGCGCGCGAGGCTTTGCCGGTCTCGGCGCCTTCTCGGTAACGGGAGCCATCGGCAGAGCGGGCTTCGTTGCGGCCGGTGCGACGGCTGCTTTCTTCGGACGAGCCTTGGTGGCCTTCGCAGCAGTCTTCTTGGCCGTGCTCTTGGCCGTCTTCTTCGCGGCTTTCTTGACGGCCTTTTTCACGACCTTCTTCGCCGCCGATTTCCTGGCGCCCTTGGCTCCCGTTTTGGCCTTGGCGGACTTCTTCGCTTTCTTGGCGACGCGCCCAGCCTTCTTGGCGGCGCGCGATTTCGCCGTGGCCTTGCCGGTCGCGCGAGCGGGCGATGCCTTCTTCGTCTTCTTGGCCTTTTTCGACGATTTCTTCTTAGCGGTCGCCACCACGGAATCCTTTGCAGATCGAAACGAGATTGTCGGGAGTTTAGTCAGACAGATATGTGTTCAGGCAGATGCGTTTTCAGCCGGATTGTTTGCAGATTTGGCGTCTATCGAGTCGCGTCCGCGAGCATCGAAAACACCGAGAAAACCAGCGGCTTGCGCTCCAGATTGTAGGCTTCGGTATCGCGCGCGGCGCGGACGATCTTTTCCCATACCTCCGCCAGCCGTGCAAGGCGCGGCAGATTGGCATTGGCGTCGCCCGTGCGCATGCGCTCGCTCATCCAGCGATCGATGCCGTCGATGAAAGCGGCGAGCGCGACGCGGTCACTGGTGCCGAGCGCTTCGCCCAGCGCATGCAGCTCGCGCGGATCGACACTCGGAAGCGTCGCGAGCAACGCGGCCGTGCGTTGCTGCAGCTTGAGCGCATCGCCGCCGAGCAGCGACAGCGCCCGCCCGACGCTGCCTTCGGATGCTGCGGCGGCTTCCAGTAGCGCCGGATCGTCGGCTTCGATATCGGTTGCGGCCGCGGCCGCGCGCACCACATCGCTCGTCTCCAGCGGCCGCAGCAGCAACTTGCGGCAACGGGACAGGATGGTCGGCAGCACCCGTGACGGTGCGTGGCTGACCAGGAGGAACAGCGATTGCTGCGGCGGCTCCTCGAGGATCTTCAGCAGCGCGTTCGCGGCGTTCGGATTGAGCTCGTCGACGGTGTCGACGATGCAGACGCGCCAGCCGTCGACCGCAGCGGTCGAGCCGAAGAACGAGATGGTCTCGCGCGTCTCGTCGACGGTGATGACGGTCCGCATCACGCCGCGATCGTTGAGGCCGCGCTCCAGCACCAGCAGCCCGCCATGAGCGCCTGCCGCGACCTGCCGCGCCACCGGATCGGACGGATCGACCCGCAGCGTCGGCGCCGCCTGAACCTGGGACGATTTCGGATTGCGAAACGCCAGCACGAACCGCGCCATGCGGTAGGCCAGCGTCGCCTTGCCGACGCCCTGCGCGCCGCCGATCAGCCAGGCGTGCGGAATTCGCCCGCTGCGATAGGCATCGAGCAAGGCGGTCTCCGCCTCGCGATGTCCGAACAAATCCGGCGTTTCACGCGGATGGCGGGCGGCGCTCTCCTGTTCGACCTTGCGCGCGCTCATGCAGGATTGTCCGCCGTGAGCGCTGCGCGCAGATGCTCGCGCAGCGCGGCCCATATCCTGGCCGTGACCGTGTCCGGATCGGCCGTGGCGTCGATCAGCACGCAGCGCTCCGGATCTTCGGCCGCGATCCGGCGGTACGCGTCACGCAAATCCTGATGGAACTTGATACCTTCGGCTTCGAAGCGATCGGCGGTGGCGTTGCCGCGTCGCGCAGCGGCGCGCTGCAATCCGACCTCGACGGGCACATCGAGGATGAAGGTCAGATCGGGCTTGAGATCGCCGATGGTCACGCGCTGCATGGCGTTGACGAGTTCGGGCGACACCTGCCCGAGCTGACCCTGATAGGCCCGCGTGGAGTCGAAGAAGCGGTCGCACAGCACCCAGATGCCCTGATTGAGCGCCGGCAGGATCACGGTGCGAACATGGTCGTCGCGCGCAGCGGCAAACAGCAGCGTCTCGGCCTCCGGCCCCAGCAGCTTGCCCATCCCCGACAGCACGAGGTGACGGATGATCTCCGCCCCTGGCGAGCCGCCCGGCTCGCGGGTCACGATCGCGCGCAGCTTGGCGGCATCGAGCCGTTCGGCAAGCTTGCGGATCTGGGTCGATTTCCCCGACCCCTCGCCGCCCTCAAAGGTGATGAAGCGACCGCGCAAGCTCGGCCGTTGGACTGCTGCTTCCGCCATGTCAGAGCTTCTCGACCCCTGCGCGGAACATGCCGATGACCAGCTCCTGGGCGCCGTCGAGCGCACGGCGCATCGTCGATCCGGTGCCGACGGCGTCCGCCGCGAAAACCGGAGTTTCCATTGCGACATTGGCGCCGCGCCACACCCGCACCACGCCGATCTTCTGGCCGGCGGTGATCGGCGCCTTGACCGGGCCGCTATAGATGACGCGCGCCAGCAGCTTGTCGTTGCCGTTCTTCGACACCATCACCTTGATCGGATCGGGGCTGACGAGCTTGACCGAACGGCTCTCGCCGCCGAACACCCGCGCATAGCCGACCGGCTGATTGGCCGCGATCAGGGTCCGGGTCTCGAAACTGCGGAACCCCCATTCCAGCATCTTCTTGGCTTCGGTCGCGCGGTCCTCGGAATCCTCGAGGCCGTTGACCACGACGATCAGCCGCGTGTCGTTCTGAACGGCCGAGCCGACCATGCCGTAGCCGCCTTCCTTGGTGTAGCCGGTCTTCAGGCCGTCGGCACCGGGCAGAGCGTTCAGCAGCGGGTTGCGGTTCTGCTGGCGGATCTTGTTCCAGGTGAATTCCTTTTCGCCGAACAGCTTGTAGCGGTCCGGGTAAGTCAGGATGATGTGGCGCGCCAGCACCGCGAGTTCCCGTACCGTCATCTTGTTGGTCGGATCGGGCAGTCCGTTGGAATTGCCGAAGGTCGACTTGGTCATGCCGAGCTCGCGGGCGCGCTTGGTCATGAAGTCGGTCGCAAACGTATGCTCGTTGCCGGCGATGCCCTCGGCCAGCGCGATGCAGGCGTCGTTGCCGCTCGGGATGATCGCACCGTGCAGGAGATCGTCGACCGAGACCTTGCTGTTGATCGCCGCGAACATCGTCGAGGTTCCGGACGGCGCCCCGCCCCGCCGCCAGGCGTTCTCGCTGATCCGGTACTCGTCGGTCAGCTTGATGTCGCCCTTCTTGATCGCGTCGAACACCACCTCGGCCGTCATCAGCTTCATCATGCTGGAGGGCGCGCGCAGCTCGTCGGCGTTCTTCTCGAACAGCACGCTACCCGAGGAGGCCTCGACCAGGATCGCGGTCGGCGCATCGCCGTCGAACCCGCCCTCTTCCTTCTTGGCGCCCTGGACGCTGTTGTTGGCGGCATAGACCACCCCACCGCAGCCGATCGCCAGCGCGACCGCGGCCGCGACCAGGCCACGCCAGCAACGCCCGGCGCGAGCGAATGACGTGCGGGAAATTGCGGTCTGGGCTGCCATCGGCGACGATGTCCTGAAAGACTGCGTTCTAACAGCTGGAAGTATCGCAAACAACTGAGGTTTCTGCGCTTGTGCACGGCAAGCCGGATTGCCGCCTGCGTTGAACGTCCGTATCCTTGGAACGAGCTAACGTCAGCAGAACCGGCAAACAAGGCGGAAACGCGAATGTCATCCTCCCGCACCATTTCCGCCAACGGCATCGACATGTTCGTGCGCGAGGCCGGGCAAGGCCCGCTGGTCGTGCTCTGTCATGGCTGGCCGGAACTGTCTTATTCATGGCGGCACCAGATCACGGCGCTGGCTGCGGCAGGCTTTCGGGTCGTCGCGCCGGACATGCGCGGCTTCGGCCGCACCAGCGCGCCGGCCGAGGTCGGTGCCTACACGATCTTCGATACGGTCGGAGACATGGTGGCGTTGGTTGCCGCCCTCGGCGAGACCCGCGCGATGATCGTCGGCCATGACTGGGGCGCGCCGGTGGCCTGGCACGCGGCCTTGTTCCGTCCCGACATCTTCACGAAAGTCGCCGGCCTCAGCGTGCCGCCGCCGTTCCGCGGCCGTGGTCGCCCGCTCGAGACCCTGCGCGACAGCGGCATCACCAATTTCTACTGGCAGTACTTTCAGCCGCCCGGCGTGGCCGAGGCCGAGTTCGAGCGCGACATCGCCCACACCATGCGGCTGGTGCTGGGGCGTGGCGTCTCCGATCCAAGCTCGATGTTCGTCGACGAGGCCAAGGGCTTCCTCGGCAAGCTGCCGGCCGGAATGCCGTTGCCGGCCTGGCTGACCGAGGCCGACATTGCCGAATTCGCCGAAGGCTATAGGCACTCCGGCTTCCGCGGCGGCCTGAATTGGTACCGCAATCTCGACCGCAACTGGGAGCTGACCGCGCCCTGGCAGGACGCACAAATCCATCAGCCGTCGCTGTTCATCGCCGGCTCGAATGATTCGGTGATCACCGGGCTGATCGGCGCCAAGCGGGTCGCGGACATGGAGCGCGTGCTGCCGAACCTCAGGCAGAAGCTGATCATCGAAGGCGCCGGCCACTGGATCCAGCAGGAGCGCCCCGACGAGGTCAACAAGACGCTGATCGCGTTTCTGAAATGATCAGGCCAAGAGCCTGATCTGTAAGCGCATGGCTCTCAGTAGAGCCCGCGCCCGCTCAGGACTTCGGCCGGTCCCCGCGCGTCGATCGGGACATAGGCGGCCGCCGAGCTCGGGCTTGCGGCATAGCGCGCGTCACCCTCATAGGAGACTTCGCGCGGATTATTCAGGGCGCGCCGGTGCGACCGGCTCGAGGCCGACATTTCGGAGGTGGCGCTCACCGAGGCGTAGTCGGCCTGGGTGTTGCCGAGGCTGTAGGGCCGTCCCTCCGGCAACGGAACGTCGCCGCGAATCCGGCCCGAGGAGGACGACATCTCAGGCACGAACGGCCGTGCGGAGGCGACCCGGACCATCGACGGGGACGGCGCTGGAGTACCGGTGCGCAAGGTCGCCATCAGCTGGCGGTCGTCGGACCCTTCGAGCGGCGCCCGGCCGACATATTCGACGCGGACACGAGCCACGCCATTTCCTTTGAATTCAAGCAGTTCTGCGGCTTTGTTCGAGACGTCTATGAGGCGATTGCCGTGGTACGGGCCGCGGTCATTGACCCGAACGACGAGCGATCTGCCATTGCTCAGATTCGTGACGCGGGCGTAGCTCGGCATCGGCAGGGTCGGATGGGCGGCCGTGAGCGAACCCATGTCGAACACCTCGCCATTGGCGGTCAGGCGGCCATGGAAGTCGTCGCCGTACCAGGACGCCATGCCCTCGGCGCGGTAGTTCTCGTTCTCCTCCGGCACGTAGGTGCGGCCGGCGACAACATAAGGCTTGCCGATGCGATAGGTGCCGCCGCCTTTCGGCACGGGGTCACCCAGCGCCACCACGCGCGGACTCGACGATACCCCGTATTTGGGGTCGACCCGGCTGGCGAACTTGTTCGAGGAGGCACAATTGGCGAGGACGAGGCACGTCGCCACCGCAACGGCGCCGCGCGCCGTCCGGATCATCGAATCTGGCCGTCTAATCCCCATCTGCCCCAAGTACCATTCTGCCGGACCTGCGCCTACTCCGAGGCGTCGAAGTCCCTTGCCGTCGCTGTGCGGCCCACCTCCGCACCAGAGCGTGACGATATCGCAACCGGAACACGGCGGAAATGGGGAGAGCCGGCGGGCGGTGGCGTCTTGGTGAATGGTCTGTTGCGCCTCCTCCGTCGTTCTACTGACCTTCGTCTCCGCCAAACGGCCTCGCCTGTCCCGCGATCAGACACACTGTTGCAGCAAATCATCAGTCGGGGGGCATCTTGGATTCCAACAATTGAATCTTTTTGACTGTGCAAGGCTGCAATCGTTTTCTCGTCCGCGTGGGGCGCAAAGGAAGTTTGCGATGATCGAGACGGTTACAGCGGTGATGGGCCTGGTGAGTGCGGCGATCTTCTTGGCGCACGCCGTGGAAGGCTATCGATACCGGGCCTGACAGTCCGTTGAAGGTGGAAAGACGCGTCACCTCTTTCCAGGAGTGAATGTTCGGAAAGCTTTAATCAATTCGGATGAGCATCGATTGAAGGCAGGTGTGTCATGCGTAATCACGATTTGGTCTCCGACGGATTTCTGACCCTGACCGCAGCGAGCCTGGTGCTGCTGTGCTCGAGCCTGCTGGCGTTCGCGTTCGGCTGAACGTTTTTGAGACCTCGGGCGCCATCGGCGCCCGTGCGACAGGCATCGGTTACCCCCTATCTCATTCCCCGCCGATCGGGTTTCGGCAGGCGCGCGGTCTTCTCCCCGCCCCACTCGTGACGCATCCTCACCTTTTCCAGAAGAGGATGTCCGGATGACCGGCAGGGTCAGGGAGGGAACGTCCGCGCTTCTCGTCAGCACAGATGACCGGCTGCTGATGCAACTGCGCGACGACCTCCCACATGTTACCGATCGCGGAAAGGTCAGCCTGTTTGGCGGACGGCGGGAAGGCGCCGAGACCTTCCTCGAATGCGTGGTGCGCGAGATCCACGAGGAGATTGGCTACTACCTGCCGCCCGAGCGTTTCGAGTTGATCGGCCGCTATTCCGGTCCCGATCATGCAACGCCAAACGGCACGCTTCGCGGCGAGGTGTTCCTCGCGCGGGACGTGCCCATCGACCAATTGACGGTGACCGAAGGCCGCCTCGAGATCGTCGCCATCGACGACCTCGAACGCATCAGCGGCATGCTCGCGCGCCCGGCTATGTTTGCGCTGGAGATCTTCCTGAAGCGCGAACCGATGACCTGAGCGCTGAAACCAGCGCGCGGATGTGATCGTCGATCATGGCCAATGCGACTGACGGATGCGCAAAGTCGATATCGTCCACGTGCCAGTAAGTCACCCTGTCGGCGACCTCGGGGAACCGGCGCTCGATCAGCGGACGGTGCTCGGCCTCCTTGAGCGCAATCACGAGGTCGGCGTCGTCGAAGTCCGCCAATGAACAGGGCTGCGGAAAGCGCGCTGCGCCTTCCGGCACGATACCGCTGGCGCGAAGGCGATCATCGGTGAAGACTGACATGGGCCCGACATTGTCGGGCGATCCCCGCTCGGCCGCGCCTCTGGAGGACGCGCGCCACGCCAGTTGTTCGGCCCTAGCAAGATGATTGAACAGCTCCTCTGCGTATCGACTGCGATAATAGTTGCCGGTGCAGAGAAAGAGGACACGCTTCATGGGCGTCATGATGGCCAACGTCGGCCCTCGCGGTCAACGGCGTTGCGAGCATGAGCCTCTTTCAGCTCACCGACCGGGCGAATGACGGGCCGGCCCGGGGTCTCTTGAAACGACGGAACCGACCAGTCCTCAATCATCCCTGCCTGTCCCGTTGAGTTGGGTGCCAATTGCGGTGCCAATTTTGAGCAGCGGGCCGCAACGGAAAACGGCCCCAGCGTGGGTTGCTGAGGCCGTCATTCCGTCTGCTGGGGGCGCGGGCGCCAGTGAGCAGGCCGCCTCGGTTCAGCAGAGCGCCGGTACATCCGCGGCTGTCTGAATTGTACTCGATGTCGCAGCGTGCCTGGCGAGGTCTCAGGGGGTACCCCACAGGGCGCATCCGGAAATGAGACCCGTTAGCAAATCAGCAACGTGATCGGCGCAGGCTTCTCTGAGGGACGGGACCGTTGGGGACGCAGCACGGTCACGTTTCGGAGGAGCTGGCGCGCCGGCCCTGAGCGTCGGCTGCTCTTTTGGACCTTGTGTGAGTTAGGCAACAGCCGTCACTCCGGGTACCTGCTAAGCAAGTGACGTTGGGAATTTCAGGGCCCTAGCGCTGGGAATGACAGGGCGCCGCCGGGACAAACCATTTCGGGCCCGGCGGCGTAGTTTTGAGATTTGCCGCGCTGACGCATGAGAGGCGTCTCGAGATGTCCGGCGACAAGATTGCTACAAAGACCGTGCTGTTAGCGCTGGCCATAGGCATTGCGGTATGGGCAACTATGGGGGCGCCCGAGCCAGGCACAAATTCGCCGATGCACGTCGCCAGCAGGCGATGAGGCCCTGCCGGCACGACCCATGCAGTTAAATTGACGCTGGGGATTTCAGTGTCCCAGTTCAGGAAGGAAACGCCGCCGGGCGTGTATTTTTGAGACCGGCGGCGTCTTTTCCTCGCACAGCAAGCTGGCGCGATTGCCCTGCCTGCCCGTCTGCGGTTTAGTCTCCTCCTTGGGAGATTGGGCGCTGTCGCCTTAGGTCGGCGTCATTCGAGCGGTAGAGAAAGCGCGGGCAGCGGCCTGTTGCCCTGCTCGCAACCTGTTCGCCCCTTGAGCGGTAGAACCGGCGTTAAGGCATCCGGGGCAGTCCGGCCCATGAAATGGGTCAGATTAACGCCCGACGACCACTCCACATAACCAACAGCCGAATAGGCAGCCGCTCCCACGATGACAATACTGAGCACTGAAGCGGCGGCTGCCGACGGCAAGCTTTGGCTGCTGAAAAACGGCATCACGATTCTCCGACACCGAGCTGCCACCCGCTCATGCGTTAGGCCAACTCGCGATGATCGAGTGTGAACCGCCTCACATTTCACGGGCAGTTGATGCCGAGGCCGGGCCCGCCGACGCCGGTTCACGGCCGGCGGGCCATTTTTGCCAATTCAGATCCAGGCCGCTGCCCAGCCAGGCTGATCCGTTCTTTGATCTTCGGCCGCAATTGAAGCGTTTCCGGCCGCCTCAATTGGCGGCCTCTTTCAACCCGCAATTCATCGAATGGCGCTCAATTGCCTGGCGTTTTCGAACCTTGCTTGGGCCTCTGAGAGGGCACTGTCGATGGCGAGTCCCAGTCAATCATTTTCAGGCAAACGAGGAGTTCGACATAGCTTTGTACTTGCCCTGACCCCGCCAAGAGTTCGCAACTTTCACGCGGTCCTGCCGGGACAGTTAGCCAGATCGAGTTTAGCTGCTGCCGCGCAACCGTCTCGTCACTCACGCACTTACTCGCGTCCTTGGGAAGTCCCGACGCTCTATCGTCAACGGAAACGTCCGCGCAAAGCGCCTTGATGTCGAAGTTGGGAACACTGTCTGAAATTTGTACGGGCGGCTGACCAACGAGCGACAATGCCAAGAGCGCTGCCTTCATGAGATCTCCCTCCCCGTCCGGTGCGCCCAGATGGAAGGCGGATTGAGCTGGGACTGACACGGCTTCGGAGGCTGTAGCGGCCACCCTCCGCCCACGACGTTACATTGCGCCTTTTTCCCAATTTCCATCCACCACGAACCGCAATGCTGCGGCGCGCTACTACTTTTGCGCACGCGATTTGCCTGCCAGTCTGTTGGTTAGGACTAGTTCGGAATGGCAATTGCCGCGGCTGCCCCGCGGGTTTCGAAGCATGTTCAGCAGACGCGATCGACAATAATAGTGCGGTCCAGATCACCCCGACAGTAACAGCGGGGTTGGCGGTGTATCCGCAAATCCAGGGTTCGCCACCTTAACGTTAAGCCGAAAACCGATGCCCGCACCGACGTGGCGTCGTGTAGTGTCTGAGATATTTCATTTTTTCTTCGTCAAGGCCAATTGCCAAAGTTCAGCGATTTAAATCAATGATCGTGGAGTTCGGTATCGCGAGCACGATCGTGGGATCGGTGCTCGCCGTTTATGCAAGGCGGCATCGTTCAGTCATCTTGGAAGCGTGCGCAGGCGCGCTGCTGATTGTCGGCCTCGCCTGCATTGGCGCGGGGCTGCCGCATGTGTGACCTGCCCCTTCAGCAGGGACCGGGCGAATGACCGGCCGGCCCGGGTTTCGCTGCCAAGTTCGCGTTGCGTTCGGCGCTGCCCTACGCTAAGGGCCTGATCCTTGATCCGGAAGGGTGGCCGAGTGGTTTAAGGCACCGGTCTTGAAAACCGGCGTGCCCGCAAGGGTACCGTGGGTTCGAATCCCACCCCTTCCGCCACAAAATCAATGACTTAGCTCGTCTATCTCCCCTTAGATCTGTGATCGCAGAAGAGCACGAAACGCTCTCAAACGGCACGAAGGGGCACGATGACTCCCCACACTACTCCCCACACTCGAGAAGACGCGCGTTTCTCCACCCGAGAAGGCGCGAGAAAATCGAGCACCGAGCTGAAACTTTTGCGCCTCGAGTCGACCTATCAATTACGAAGGTCACGCGCTGGAGAAGACGCGAATGTACGTGAGGGCCGCGCATCATGTTGGTTCTGGGTTCAATGGTGTTAGATTAAAGTAATTTTGACCTTGGCCGTGAGGATCTGGAGAGGCTGCGGTCAGCGCGTGACATCGGCGCCAGCGTGAGCCCCTCGTTCAGCACCAACGGACCCTTCATTGCAGTCGCGGTGGCATCAACGATGCGGCACCTGAGGTCCTACACGCCGCCAGTTCTCGTGCAGGCGGCGACCGCTGTGCAATGACGGAAGAGGCTCTTGTCGTTGAAGGACGACACGCCAACCGAGAAGGCGATCGTGTCCGTCCCCTCCTCGGCGTCGGGAGATGTTAAGAAGTGAATCCTCGCAATTTCTCCCCACATCGCTTTTTCTCGCAGTGGCGCTCCGCTTCAGCGGCATCTTCGTAGTTGTGAAGTCGGGCGGGGTCTCGCAGCCGGCGTACGTGCCGTCGGCAGAAATATCATCCCGTACAATCAAGAAAGGCTCCGAGCATGGTCGATAAACCCCAAAATGGCATCAAGCGTCGCGATCTGATCAAGGCATCCATTGCTACGGTCGGGGTGGCAACGGCGCTTGCCGCCAATGCCATCCCAGCGGCTGCGCAAACCTCGTCCTCCACCGACGCCGCGACTGGAAAGGGAACAGTTTATACCGGAGAAACAATCCAGGGAAAGAAAGTCGTCAGCGCACTCGACGTCAACGACCTGGAGCCCGGCCAGAGGCACCATCTGTTCTTTCAGGGCGTGCAGATGCGTACCGGAGAGCACTGGTACGTGTCCGTAATCGTCGCCAGAGGCGCAAAGCCAGGTAAACGCGTCGTTCTGACCAGCGGCGTACACGGCGACGAGATGAGTTCGGTGCATACGGTCATGACCGTGATGAACCAACTCGATCCGGCACAGATGTCGGGGACGGTGATGGCGGTCACGGACATAGCGCGCCCGGCCATGTTGGCCATCCAGCGCAAATGGCCCAACTCGAGCAGGAGCATCGACCTGATCGATATGAACAGGGTATGGCCGGGGAACGAGAACGGCACCGCGCCCGACCGGCATGCCGCGCTGGTGTTCAAGCGGCTACTGCGGCCGAACGCGGACGCCGCGATCGACTTCCATACCGGGACGACCGGCTTCGAGGTCAGCGCATTCAATATTGCCAGCATGGATGTGCCGGAGGTCAAGGCGATGGCCGATCTCTATCCGGTCGGCCAGATCCTCGACATGCCGCAACATGCCTTTCCCACAACGCTGCATAATGCGCTTCTCGCTGCAGGCGTCCCAGCGATCTGTCCGGAGGTCGGCGCCGCGCGCGTCTTGGACCTCCCGATGATCGCGCAGTTCGTAGAGGGTACAATGAACGTGCTCAAGCAGCACGGGATCCTCGTCGGCCCGATGGGGCGTACCGGCAAGGATGTGCGTGTCTTTGTCGGCCGTGGCGCAATCCCGATTGCCGCAACCCAGGGAGGGTTCGTCGAGCATCTGGTTAAGCTCAACGACAAGGTCGAAGCCGGGCAGAAGATCGCCATCCAGCGCAACAGCTTTGGTGAAGTGGTCGCGGAGTATGCGAGCAGCGTGACCGGCGAGATGTCGGGCCTGCGCACCGATGTGATCTCCGAACCCGGAGACAACCTGGCGTTTATTCTGTTCGAGAAGCCGGTCCCGGACGGCAAGGAGGCCTATCAGGAGTAGTTGGTGCCTACAGGCAAGAACCCACAAGCCGCTATGATTTCAGCGGCTTGCGGCGCGCCGGACCCTGGCTTCTCTTGCCAACGCCCCAATTTGGAGTTCTAAGATGTTGAGAAATCTATCGATCGCGGCGATTGGCGCCCTGTTGCTTGCAAGCTCCGGGCATGCCGAGTCCGGCACGTCGATTGGCGCGGGCAACCCTAACCCCGTCAGCGACTACACATGCCAGGACGGTACGCATTTGGCAGTGCGTCTGTTCGGCGACCGCCCTTCGGTATCCGTCAACGGCGCGCCCGCGGTTGATCTGCCGGCCATGGGACAGAAGGAACGACCTATTCGAACGGCCGGTGGACGCTGACCATCGTGCAGGGACGACTGTCGTCGGGGCGTCGGCCGCGCCGCGCCGTCTCCATGCACCGGCGGTTGAGCGTCTCGCCGCAAGAAAATCGGTATCGCGATTCGAGCACGCCATCGCCGGCATGCCGCACACGCAGAGCTACGGGAGGGCTATGGCGAAAACATATTGCGCGTCATCATCGTTCACGGTCCGCCACAATTTATTGAATTCACTTTGTTATTTGTCCACGACGATTTCGTACGCCCAATAGATCCGGCCAACGCGGCGAGAACGCACAGCCGCATTGATACCGGCGTCGATGCGGCCGTTACGACAATCCCACTATGGTTATGGGCATCGCGAACCAGCTGAAATTACGCCGCCGGGACAAACCATTTCGAACCCGGCGGCGTAATTTTCGCGTACTGCTCACTCAAAGTTCAATCTCGATCGCCATGTTCGCGCGCACGAGGGTGGTCAAGCCCGCTTTCAATCTTTTCGCTTGCCAAGTGTGGAAGGCTGGATCGGCGTTGAGTTTGTCAACCGCCGCGCCGTAAGCCGAAAACGTTTCGAAATTCACTGAGAAAACGAAATTGCCGGCTTCACCGACGGCGACAGACCAGAACCTTGGTTTGCCACCGTGCTTGCGCCAAAGCCCGGCGCTCTCCTTTGCCAATTCGAGTATTCCTGCGAGGTCGCCGCCTGGATTCGGCTTGACCACATACTGCACGACGACTGCCATGCTACCCTCCAATTGAAATGACAGGGGGCTTGGATGTGACGCTGTTTTCGATAGATGGGGCTTGATCTAGGTCAAGGAATCCAGCGATGCGGCATGCGTACTTTGCCGTCCTGCGTGAACCGCGATGGCATAGTCGCTGCACTTTTGACGGTGCTGGGGATTTCAGTGTCCCAGTCCAGGAAGAAAACGCCGCCGGGCGTGTATTTGTGAGACCGGCGGCGTCTTTTCGGGACAATGCCTCCCTCGATCCGGCGGCGTCACAGCGTCGATACCGAGCACCGCGCGAGCTCGGCCGGGCTCAGAGCTGAGACTGAAGCGGCTGCGCGATAGCCGACCACCAGATTGCCGCAACGATGGTAACGGGTTGCGCGCCGCCGTATCCAGCAACCTCCCGCAGGACGTGATCCGCATAAAGTGATCGCTCCGGCGTTGTGCGGTTGTTTCTGAATATTGCTCGGGCTGGAGCCGCGATGGTAGCTCTGACGAGCAATGCGTCGCGCACTACCTTGGGTTTTGGCCGTTACTTTTCTGATTGGTTTTGTCGCTTCCTTTGCGGAGCTGCAGAGGATGCGCAACCGCTTCGGTGAAGTGTCTCAGCACGCCTTTCACGATCATGCCGCGGTGCGCGAATTCATGATACGCGCCGCGCTCGCCGACGCGCCGGTGCCGATCGTTGTGCTTGGCGATAGCATCACCGAAATGGCTCCGCTGCCCCGGCTGCTCTGCGGACGCCCGCTCATCAATGCCGGCGTTGGCGGTCAGACCATCCTGGAGGCAAAGCAGCTCGCCGGGCGCGTGCTGCAGGACCAGGGCGCATTCTTGCTCGTCCTCGCGGTGGGCGCGAACGACGCCGGATCGCCAACGGCGCAACGCGACTTCACCGACCTCATCGAGACCGTCAAGCCGCTGTCGACGCGGCCATTGGTGGTCATTGCCGTCGCAGCTGACGAACGGACCAACCGCGCGATCGAAGCTGCCGCAGTTGCGCGCGGTGTTCGGTTTATCGACCCGCATTTGCCGCCCGGCGCGAAGATGGCCGACGGCATTCACTTCACCACGGCCGCCTACAAGGCCTGGGTGCCGGCACTTGAGGCGGCGATCTCGGCGGAATGCACGATGTGACGCGCGACGGCCGGACCGGCTGGCACGGCCCCACAATACAGGAGCGTTGCACGGTCCGTGCTGCCTGCCCGCGGCACGCGATCAGACGCGCAGTCACGTCTGCCGGATGAACTCCGCGATCAGGCCCGGGATTTCCTCAGGCGCATCCTCGAAACAATAATGCCCGACACCGGCAAGGCGCCTCACCGGTGCCGTCGGGAAGATTGCAAAAAACAGCGGCAGGAAATGCTCTGCACGCAGCGTGCGGTCCGCCTCGCCCCAGATCGCGAGCGCAGGCTTGCTGCGAATCAAACGGTCGGCGGCGGGATCGGGCGTCTGGAATTGATGCGCGCCAGTCGCAAAGCCCTTGGCCCAGCCGATCGCGCCGAGGCAGTCCGCCGGACGCGCGAAGTGCGCTCCGTAGGCGGCGAGCCAGGCGTCGGTGATGACGGCGTTGTTCTCGAATCCGTTGAGCTTCAGCGTGCTCAGGATGTTGAAGCCGAGCTGTCCGAGAACCGGCTCGAGGTCGCCGCTCGCCTCGGCCTTTGCGATCCATTGAAACCACGGCGAGACCTGCGCGTTAGCGGCGACGCGATCGAACAGATCGCTCTGCCCGAACGGCGTTGGCCCATTGGCGGAAACGATGCGGCGGATCCGCTCCGGATGCCGGGCCGCTAATCCCATGCCAACCGGGCCGCCGAAATCATGCATGACGAGCGTGATGTTGGTGAGATCGAGCGCGCGGACCAGCGCTTCGAGATTGTCGACATGGTCCTGCAGCCAATAGCTGCGATGCGCCGGCGTCGCGCTCTTACCAAAGCCCATGTGATCCGGAACGACCACCCGGTGCGTCGCACTGAGGCCCGGCACCAGGTGGCGGAACAGATAGCCCCAGCTTGGTTCGCCGTGCAGGCAAAGCACCACCTCGCCGTCCCGCGGACCTTCGTCGACATAATGCATCTGAAAGCCCGGCGCCGCGCTGAAATGCGGCGAGAACGAAAAAGTGCCGTCGAACGTGGCGTCGGATTGGATCACGGCTCTGACCTCGTATGGTTTCAAATTGAAACCGACGTGTAACGCTTGAGGTTTTACTTTGCAACCAATATATCCAACCAACGATCCGGGTGGTTTTCCGGCCGCGCCATTGAGCGCCGATCACCCCCAGGGAATGAGTGTTGAGGATCACGATGGCCAAGCGAGTGAGCCACAGGGACTCGATGTGCGGCGTCGCCCGGCCGCTGGATGCGATCGGCGACTGGTGGTCGTTGCTGATTGTCCGCGATGCCTTCGACGGGCTGCGCCGCTTCGGCGAGTTTCAGAAGAGCCTCGGGCTTGCCAAGAACATCCTCTCGGCCCGGCTCCGCAATCTTCTGGCGCACGGCATCATGGAGACGGTGCCCGCAAGCGACGGCAGCCCCTACCAGGAATATGTGCTGACCGAAAAGGGACGCGGGCTCTTCCCTCTTCTCGTCGCGCTCCGGCAGTGGGGTGAGGACTTCTTCTTTGAACCCGACGAGGCGCATGTGCTCCTGGTCGACCGCAAGAAGGGGCTGCCGGTGCGGCGGCTCGAATTGCGCGCGCAAGACGGACGCGTCGTTGGCGCGGAGGACACGATGGTGCGGCTGCCGCCGGCCTCACCCGAGTGAGAAGTGCACGTGTCGCGCGCCATCAACTGCAACCGGATGTTAACGCTCCGTGCCGCAGCATCCGCGCGTGGAGGTTCGACCAATGCAAACATTCCGGATTTCGCTGAGCGATGGGACGCGGCAATTCCACACGGCGATTCAGGCGCCGGACCCCGCTTCCGCGCGCATCAAGGCCGCCTACTTCTTCGATATCTCGAAGTGGCGGATTCTGAGCGTGTCGCTGAGTGGAGCCAGCGCCGCGGCGGCGTAATCGCTGCGCGCTCTACGCCATCCGGTCGAGCTCGGCGGCCGCAAGTTGTGCGATGGTAAGGTCGATTTCGGCGAGTGGATCGCCGTCCCCCAGAAACCAGGCTGCCGACAAGCCGGTCCAGGCCACGATCCATGACAGCAGGCGCCGGCGATCCAGCCGCGCGGCTTCAACGACGATGTCGAGCCGCCGGGCAAAGCGTCCGGGTTCGGTCGCGACCGGCCGTGTCGGATCCGCAAGATCCGGATTGGTGAAGATGTTGGCGAAGTCGAACCCGCGCTCGCCGACAAGATGCTTCGGATCGATCGCAAGCCAGCCGCGCGCGCCGAAGTCGAGCACGTTGTCATGGTGCAGGTCGCCATGCAGGACCACGATCTCACGCTGATTGCCCAGCAGAGCTTCGGCAACTTCCGCCGATCGGTTCAGAATGCCGCCATGCGCCCTCGCCGCGGGCCACAACTCACGAAACCAGTGCGTCAGCGGCGTCAGATCCGGCCGCGGCTTCGCTCTCTCGGTGTGAAGCCGATCGGCCGTTGCACAGAGAATCCGGCACGCCTCGTCGTCCCGGCCGGTGCGCGCCATTTCGCTGAGCGAAGCCGAACCCGTCGCCCTCTCGAGCAGAAGGGCGTCGCCGTCACGGGCAAGAACCCGCGCCGCACCTTCGCCGTCCCACCACTCCATCACGACGGCACCGAGGCATTCGTCCGGCTCGTGCGAGAGCTTGAGCATGGCCGGCTCCCCATGCCGGCGCACCGGCAGCAACCGTGCGGCGTGCGTCACGGTCGGGTCGCCGTCGGGGACAAGACTCCAGGCCGAGAGATAGGGAGCGAACATTTGGGTGAACTGACCGGGGACGAAGAAGCGAGCCTGGTGGTTCTAATCATTGCTTCCGCGCGCTGCCACGCCGGTTCCCTGCGGCGCATCGTGGCAGGACCACTGAACCGGTTCCCCGCTGCCCTGCCCATGTTGGCTGATGACAGCCCCCACCCATCTCGCGCTACAATGTCGCAGCCGGTGCTACGGAGGGTGTGGCGATGCCGCGAAAGGGAATTACCGGACACGACGAATGGGTGGTCACGGAGGCCCTGGCCACAGCGCTGGTGGCACTCGAACAGCTGCCGTCAAAGCATCAGCCGCGCGCGCATATGGAGGATGTCCGAAAAATCCTGACCGCCAGATGTGAGGCCGGCGCCGTCACGCTGCATCTTGCGCAGGCCAAGTGCCGGTTGTTTCCCGACACCGATCCCCTGACCATCTACGAGGAGTATGGCCTCAAGGACGGGCTCGGCTAGCGCGCGCCGCCTGGAGCGTTAGTCGCGGCTGACGCGCCAGATCGTGCCGTTGCCGTCTTCGGAGACCAGCAGGGCGCCATCGCGCGCGACCGTCACACCGACCGGACGGCCCCAGACCTCATTGTCGCCGATGACGAAGCCGGTGACGAAATCCTCGTACTCGCCGGTCGGCACGCCGTCCTTCAGCCTGATGCGAATGACCTTGTAGCCGGTGCGCTTCGACCGATTCCACGAGCCGTGTTCGGCGGCAAACGCATCGCCGCGATATTCCGGCGGAAAACTGCTGCCGGTGTAGAAGGTCAGGCCAAGCGACGCCGAGTGGGCCTGCAACAGAACGTCGGGGACCGTCACCTTGTCCTTCAGGTCGGGCCGCGCGCCGGCATGCGAGGGGTCTTCGGTGCCGCCGATGTAGTACCAGGGCCAGCCGTAGAACGCGCCTTCGCGGACCCGTGTCACATAGTCGGGCACAAGATTGTCGCCGCGGCCATCGCGCTCGTTGGTCGAACACCACGGCGTACCGCTTCCGGGCTGGATCGCAAGTCCGACGCAGTTGCGGATCCCCGTGGCAAACAGCTTCTGGTTCTTGCCATCAGGATCGAAGGCGAGCACGGCGGCGCGGTCGGTCTCGTCGCCCCAGGCAGCGCCGAGCGCATGGTCGCGGCTCCAGGCCTCGATCCCTTTCGGCGGGCGGCCCAGCCCCTCGCCTGCGTTGCCGGCGGAGCCGACCGATACCAGCATCCGCTTGTCGTCCGGCGTGAACACGATATCACGCGTGGAATGGCCGTAGCCGGGCGGCAGCCGGGCGACGATCGTCTCGGGCTTTCCCGACGCCTTGAAATCGCCGTTACGGTAGGCAAACCGCACGACGCTGTCGGTGTTGGCGACATAGAGCCATTGCGGATTGTCACCGCTCGGAAAGAACGCGATGCCGAACGGCTGCTTCAAGCCGGTCGCGTAGACTTCATTGGTGGCAGGCTTGGTGGCGCCGTCGGCGCTGCGCAGGATACGAATGCGGCCCGAGCCGGTTTCCACGACGAAGATATCGCCATTGGGCGCGGTCCGGATGATCCGCGGGCCGCTGAGCCCGCTCGCAAACAGTTCGGCCTTGAACCCTGCCGGCACCTGCGGCATGGCCGATGCAGGTCTCGGCATGACGCGCGGAAACTTGCTGCTCGACGCCGTTGCCCCGGGCTTGGGTAAGTCCTGCGGCGTGATCAGGCGCACCGTGCCCGGCTTGTCGCGTTGCCAGTCGCCGAAGGCTTCCGTGCCTTTCAGCACGGGCTCGGCGCCCGATTGCGTGATGCTGATCGCCGCGAGGAAGACAGCCGACAGACCCGCAGCGGCAAGACTCGTCCTGGGCATATGCTCCTCGCGCGATTTCCTTCGGTCACGCCGTTCATAGCGCGGTTCGGCCGCTCCGGCGTTCACAATGTCGTCTGCTTTAATGACCCTTGGGCGGCGCCGTCAGATCGACCGGTTTGATGATCAGCGCCAGCGGGATCATCACGAGGCCGATGATCGAGAGCATCCAGAACACGTCGATATAGGCGAGCAGGTCGACCTGCCGCTGCAAGGTTTGGCCGACCCAGGCGACCGCCTGGGACGCGGCGTCCGATGCGTTCGACCCCTGCGCCTGAAAGAAGCGCGTCATCGTGTCGATGGTCTGCTGATACCCGAGATCGGACGGCGCGGCATGCTCGATCAGCCGGCTCTGGTGGAATTGCTGGCGTTGCGCCAGTGCCGTCTGGGCGAGTGCGACGCCCATCGACCCGCCGATATTGCGCGCGACGTTGATCAGTGCCGAGGCCTGATTGGTCTTGTCCGGCGGCACGCCGTCATAGGACGCCGTCGTGACCGGCAGAAACAGGAACGGAAGCCCGGCGGAGAGGAAGATGCGCGCGAGCGCAGCGTAGCCATAGGTGATGTCGCCGTTCAATCCCGTCAGGTGCCACATCGAGAATGCAACGATGCAGCCGCCGATCGCGATCAGATATTTTGGCTGAACGCGGCTGACGAGGTTGCCGACCACCGGCATCAAGATCAGCGTGACGATGCCGCCGGGCGACAGTGCGAGCCCTGCCAGCAGCGCGGTATAGTTCAGCTCGGTCTGCAACAGCTGCGGCAGGAGCTGCGTCGACGAGATCAGCACCGCGCCGGTGCACATCATCACCAGGAAACACGATCCGAACTGGCGGCGTCCCAGAAGGCGGAGATCGACGATCGGGTCCTTGCGCGTCAGCTCCCAGGGAACCAGCGCGATCAGACAAATCGCCGAGGCCAGCGCGAAGCCGACGATCATGTTGGAGCCGAACCAGTCCTTGCGCTGGCCTTCGTCGAGCACGAATTCGAGCGAACCGAGCCCGATCGCGACCAGCACGAAGCCGATGTAGTCGACGCGCAGGCCGTCCTTGAGGAGCTGCCTGCGCTCCTGCTCGGCGCCGGACGGCTCCTTGACCAGCGTCCCGACCAGGAACAGCGAGAGCAAGCCCATCGGCACGTTGATCAGAAAGATCCAGTGCCAGCTATAGGTATCGGTGATCCAGCCGCCGAGCGTCGGCCCGATCACGGGAGCAACCACCACCGCGACGCCGTAGATCGCGAACGCCTGGCCACGCTTGGACGGCGGAAAGGAGTCGGCGAGGATCGCCTGTTCGCTCGTCGCCATCCCGCCGCCGCCAAGGCCCTGGATGATCCGGAACAAAACCAGCGCCTCCAGGCTCCAGGCAAGCCCGCACAGCAGGGACGCGAATGCAAAGGTGCCGACGCAGATCATGTAGAAGCGCTTGCGGCCGATCACGGTCGAGAGCCAGCCCGAGATCGACAGCACGATCGCGTTGGCGACCAGATAGCTGGTGATGACATAGGTGCTCTCGTCGATGCCGACCGCCAGGCCGCCCGCGATATGGCGCAAGGCCACATTGGCGATCGTGGTGTCCAGCACCTCCATGAACGTCGCGATCGAGACGACGAAGGCAATCAGATAGGGATTATGTCCGCCGGCAGCCGAACGCTCCGGCGACCAGGCCGCGCCGCCGCCTGCCGCAACGTCGGTCATCGCACCCTGGTCCAGGGCACGACCGACATGCCGGGACCGATCGGAACGTCATTCGGCCAATTGTCGATCACGATCTTCACGGGAACGCGCTGCACGACCTTGACGAAATTGCCGGTCGCGTTCTCCGCCGGCAGCAGGCTGAACGCAGTGCCCGAGCCCGGCTGAACCGACGCCACGCGGCCGGTGAGCTTGCGCCCCGGATACGCATCGATCCTGATCTCGACCGGCTGGCCCGGGCGCATGTCCGTCAGCTGCGTTTCCTTGTAATTGGCGGTGATCCACACCTCGTCCGGAACGAACATCATGACGCTCTGGGCCGGCGCCACATAGGTGCCGACCGCGCCGCTCAGCTTGACGACGCGTCCGGATTGCGCCGCGACGATGCTTGTATATTGCAGGTTCAATTTGGCCTGATCGAGCTGTGCCTGCGCCTGCTCCAGCGATGCCTTGCTGCTCTTGAGCTGAGCCTCGAGCGTCTTGACGCCGAGTTCGGCCGCGGTCACTGCCGTCCTGGCGCGGCTGGCATTGGCCTGCTGGGCGTCGAGATCCGAACGGGTCTGCTGCTGCCGCTGCACCGTGCCCGCGCCCTTTTCGACGAGGTTCTGGGCGCGCTCCGCCTCCTCCCGCGCGAACTTCAATTGCGCCTCGGCCTGCTGCTGCTGCGCCTTGGCTTCCTTGATCTGCTCGTGCTGGCTGTCGATCTGGGCCTCGACATTGGCGATGTTGGCCTCTGAGACCGCGACCTGTGCGCTGGCCTGATCGACGGCGATCTTGTAATCGCGCTCGTCGATCCTCGCGAGGAGGTCGCCGGCATTGACGTGCTGGTTGTCGGTAACGGGGACGTCGACGACGTAGCCGCCGACCTTTGCCGCCACCGCAAAGCTGCGTGCGGCCACGAACGCGTCATCGGTCGATTCATAATGACGGACGTCGAGCCAGTAGCTCACGCCACCGATGATCGCGAGCAGGAGCAGACAGGCGCCGACTGTGGCAAGCAGCCAGTGCTCGCGCAGCCGATCACGCATCGATGGCTTGCGCCCGGTCTCCTGCTGCGGCGAGGATTCGCGGTCGGGTCGCGTTTCTTGCTCGGGATTGCGCTCAGGCTGCCGCGGCTTCTCCGCGGACGGCCCGCGCTCACGGGTTTGGGCATCCACGGCAGCACCTCAAGCCACGAACGGAGCGGTCAAGCTTCGTTAACCGCAGCGTCCGGCGCTTGGTTCCTGTTCGGCCGGGAGGCGCTACACGGCTCTGGAACTGACCAGGGGCTTGCGTTCGGCTGCCGACGGTTCGCGGAACGCCGGTGTCTCCCCGACAAGCGACTTGAGCGGAACCGTCAGCCGGCACACCAGGCCCTCGGCGCGCCAATCGAAGTCGGCGCGCCCGCCGAGCTGGGTTTCGATGCTGGCGATCACGCTTCGGGTGCCGAAACCTTTCTGCTTCGGCTTGGTCACGGGAGGTCCGCCGGATTCCACCCAGGCCAGGATCAGCGTGTCGTCGTGCAATTCCCAGGTGATCGCGAGCCGGCCCGACAGCACCGAGAGGCTGCCATATTTGGCGGAGTTGGTGACGAGCTCATGCAACGCCAGGGCCAGCGTCTGCGCGGTCGCGGGCTGCAACTGCACCTCCGCGCCGTCAATCTGGATCTGCCCGGCCTCCGAATACGGCGCGATCTCCTCGGCGACCAGCCGCCGGATTTCGGCACCCTGCCAACTCGACAGCGACAGCACGGTGTGAACGCGCGCCAGCGCCGTGATGCGGCCCTCGACCGCCCGCACATAGGCGGTCACGTTCTGGGCGCGCGTCAGCCGCACGATCGATTGCGCCAGCGCGAGCGCGTTCTTGGCGCGATGATCGACCTCGCGGGTCAACAGGCTCTGCCGCTCCTCGGCTTTCTTGCGATCGGTGATGTCGACGGTGACGCCGCTCACCCGGACCACCTTGCCGTTGCGGTCGCTGGTGGCCGCGGCTGTGCCGACGCACCAGCGCACCTCGCCGTCCGGCCGCATGACGCGGAATTCGGTTTCGTAGGACGTCTGGCCCTTGCCGAAGCCGGTCCAGGCTTGCCGGAGGTGTTCGACATCGTCGGGATGAAACAGCGCCTGTATATTGTCGGAGGTGAGCTTGAAGGATTTCGGGTCGACGCCGAAGATCTTGTATTGCCCCTCGTCCCACATCCAGTCGCCGTTGACCCAATCCCAGTCCCACGAGCCCATCTTGCCGGCGGCAATCGCCATGCTGCGGCGCGCCTCGCTCTCGACCAGCCGCGTGGTCGATTGCTCGAGCTCGGCGGTGCGTGCGCGCACGCGGTCCTCGAGCTCCGCGTTGAGGCGTTCGAGCTCCCGTGTCTTGCGGTAGAGCTCGGCGAACACGCGGATCTTTGCCCGCAGCACCTCGGGCACGACAGGCACCGGCACGTAATCGACCGCACCCATCTCGTAGCCGCGAAGCCGGTCGATATCGCTGACCTGGATTGCCGAGATGAAGATCATCGCGGTCTTCTGGAAGCGCGGATGTTCGCGGATCATCGCCGCGAGCTCGAAGCCGTCGAGCTCGGGCATGCAGACGTCGACCAGGATGACCGCGACTTCGTTCTTGAGCAGGAACTCCAGCGCTTCGCGGCCCGACGACGCGGCGACCAGCGTCTCGCCGAGCTCCTTCAGGATGACCTCATAGGCCAGCAGCTTCGCCGGCTGGTCATCGACCAGAAGGATGTTTACCTTTTCGTGGTCCATCATGTTCGATCGCCGATCAGCGGTGCAGCCACATGCGGATCGCCAGCAGCAGTTGCTCGGTGTTCACGGGTTTCGCCAGATAGTCGGACGCGCCTGCCTCCAGGCATTTCTCTCGATCGCCTTTCATCGCCTTCGCGGTCAGCGCGATGATCGGCAGCCGCGCGAAGGCGGGGTTTTGCCGGATGGCGCCGATGGTCTGGTAACCGTCCATCTGCGGCATCATGATGTCCATCAACACGATCGCAATCTTGGGATTGGATTCGACCAGCGAGATGGCCTCGTGACCGGTCGTCGCAGTCAACACCTTCATACCTCGCCGCTCCAACACGCTCGAGAGCGCGAAGATGTTGCGGGCATCGTCGTCGACCAGCAGCGCGGTCTTGCCAATAAGATCCTCGTCGGAACTATTGAGCTTCTCCAGCATCCTCTGTTTTTCGACGGGCAATTCCGTGATCACACGGTGCAGGAACAGTGACGTTTCGTCGAGCAGACGCTCCGGCGATTCCACGCCCTTGACGACGATGCTGCGCGCCATCGTGTGCAGTTCCGCGTCTTCTTCCGCTGAAAGTTCCCGGCCCGTAAACACGACAACGGGAATATTGGAGAGCGTCTCGTCCTTGCGGATCTGATCCAGCACCTCGAAACCGCTCATGTCGGGCAAGCGCAAGTCGAGCACGACGCAGTCGTACGGGTTTTCGCGCATCGTTGAGAGCGCCCCTGCCCCGGTGCCGGTGGTCACGATCTCGATATCCTCGTGCCCGAGCAATTCGGTAATGCTGAGCTGCTCCGCCGCGTTGTCCTCCACAATCAGCAGGCGCTTGCGGCGCGGTCTGGCGTATTCCTTGATCTGCGACAGCGCCGCGCTGACGCCTTCCGTCGTCGTCGGCTTGTTGACGAAGGAGAAGGCGCCGCGCGCCAGCGCGTGCTGTCGGTCCTCGTCGAGCGTGATGATCTGAACCGGAATGTGACGGGTCAGCGGATTGTGCTTGAGCTGGCTCAGCACCGTCCAGCCCAGCATGTCGGGCAGGAAGACGTCGAGCGACACCGCGCTCGGCTGGAACTGCTTGGCCAGATCCAGCGCTTCGGCGCCGCGGCTTGCGACCAGCACCTTGAAGCCCTTGTCGCGCGCCAGATCGATCAGCACCCGCGCGTAATGCGGATCGTCCTCGACGATCAGCAGGATGGTGTCGCCGGGCTCGAGATTGAGCCGGTCGTCCGGAAGCTGCTCGATCACACGGTCCTGCGCGCCGGACGTCTGCAGCGCCGGCGCCGGCGTGTGCGGCATCGGGAACGGCTGGGCTTGCTGACGCAGCGCCACCGAGGGGCCGGCATATTTCAGCGGCAGATAGAGCGTGAAGGTCGAGCCCTTGCCCGGCGCGCTGCGCAGATGGATCTCGCCGCCGAGCAGACCCGCGAGCTCACGGCTGATCGCCAGTCCAAGACCGGTGCCGCCATATTTGCGGCTGGTGCCGGCGTCGGCTTGCTGGAACGCCTCGAAGATCAGCTTCTGCTTGTCTTGTGGAATGCCGATGCCGGTATCCGACACCTCGAACGCAACGACCGCAGGCGCCGCATTGAGGATCGGATGCTCCACACTCCAGCCGCCGAGCGCGGCCGACACGGTCAGGCTGACGCCGCCTTCCGCGGTGAACTTGAACGCATTCGACAACAGGTTCTTGAGCACCTGCTGCAGCCGCTTGGAGTCGGTCACCATGCTGCGCGCAAGATTGGCGTCGACATCGATGCTGAACGAGAGATGGCGGTTCTCCGCCTCGTGCCGGAACGGTCGTCCGACGGTCTCGAGCAGGCTCGATGTCAGGATTTCCTCGGCGTCGACCGTCACCGTGCCGGACTCGATCTTGGAGAGATCGAGGATGTCGCTGATCAGGTTCAGCAGGTCGGTGCCGGCACCGTGAATGGTGCGGGCAAACTCGACCTGCTTGCCGGTCAGATTGCCGTCGGGATTTTCGGTGAGCTGCTGGCCCAGGATCAGGATCGAGTTCAGCGGCGTCCGCAACTCGTGCGACATGTTGGCAAGGAATTCGGATTTGTACTTCGAGGTCAGCGACAGCTCGGTCGCCTTCTCTTCCAGCGCGCGCCGCGCCTGCTCGATTTCCTGGTTCTTGCGCTCGACGTCGACGTTGCGTTCGGCAAGCTGCTGGGCCTTCTGCTCCAGCTGATCGTTGGTCTGCTGCAACTCCTTCTGCTGGGTCTGCAGCTCGCCGGCGAGCTGTTGCGACTGCTTGAGCAGCGCCTCGGTCTGCATCGTCGCCTCGATGCTGTTGAGCACGATGCCGATGCTGTCGGTCAATTGTTCGAGGAAGGTAATCTGCGAGGTCGTGAACGAGGCGATCGAGGACAGCTCGATCACCGCCTTGACCTGGTTCTCGAATTGCACCGGAAACACGACGAGGTTCTTCGGCATGATCCGCATCAAGGCCGAATTGATCGGCACCGCATCGCCGGGAATCTCGGAGACGAGGCGCTGGCGCTTGTCGAGCGCGCATTGGCCGATCAATCCCTCGCCGAACTGGACGATCTGCGGATGCGGATTGCTGCTGTCGCTGGCATAGGCCGACAACAGGCGCAACTGCGCATTCTCGGGATTGTCGACCTGGTAGATCACGCCCATATGCGCGTTGATCAGAGGCGCAAGCTCGGTCAGCAATAGCCGGCCGACGGTCGCAAGATCGCGCTGGCCCTGCAGCATGTTGGTGAAGCGCGCCAGGTTGGTCTTCAGCCAGTCCTGCTCGGTGTTGCGCTCCGTCGTGAGACGGAGGTTGCCGATCATCGTGTTGATGTTGTCCTTCAGCTCCGCAACTTCGCCGCGGACGTCGACCTGGATCGAGCGCGTCAGGTCGCCCTTGGTCACGGCGGTCGCCACTTCCGCGATCGCGCGCACCTGCGAGGTCAGGTTGGCCGCGAGCAGGTTGACGTTGCCGGTGAGATCCTTCCAGGTGCCGGCCGTGCCGGGCACGTTGGCCTGACCGCCGAGCCGTCCCTCGACGCCGACCTCGCGCGCCACGCTGGTGACCTGTTCGGCGAAGGTCGCAAGCGTCTCGGTCATGTTGTTGATGGTGTCGGCGAGCGCGGCCACCTCGCCTTTCGACTTCACCGTCAGGTTCTGCTTCAGGTCGCCGTTGGCGACCGCGGTCACCACCTTGACGATGCCGCGCACCTGCTCGGTCAGGTTGACCGCCATGACGTTGACGGTGTCGGTGAGATCCTTCCAGGTGCCGGCGACGCCGCGCACCTCGGCCTGGCCGCCAAGCTTGCCCTCGGTGCCCACCTCGCGCGCCACGCGCGTCACCTCGCCGGCGAACGCGTTGAGCTGGTCGACCATGGTGTTGATGGTGTTCTTGAGCTCGAGGATTTCGCCTTTCACGTCAACCGTGATCTTGCGCGAGAGGTCGCCGCGCGCCACCGCGGTGGTGACTTCGGCGATGTTGCGCACCTGGGTGGTCAGGTTCGCCGCCAGCAGATTGACGTTGTCGGTGAGGTCCTTCCAGGTGCCGCCGACGCCGGGCACCACGGCCTGGCCGCCGAGCCGCCCTTCGGTGCCGACCTCGCGCGCCACACGCGTCACTTCGGCGGCGAACGAGCGCAGCTGCTCGACCATCGTGTTCAGGGTGTCCTTGAGCAGCAGGATCTCGCCGCGCACGTCCACCGTGATCTTCTTCGACAGATCGCCGCCGGCGATCGCGCTCGCGACCTCGGCGATGTTGCGGACCTGCGCGGTCAGGTTCGACGCCATGAAGTTGACGTTGTCGGTCAGGTCCTTCCAGGTGCCGGCGACGCCGGGCACTTCGGCCTGGCCGCCCAGCTTGCCTTCGGTACCGACCTCGCGCGCCACGCGCGTCACCTCGCCCGCAAACGCATTGAGCTGGTCCACCATCGTGTTGATGGTGTTCTTGAGCTCGAGGATTTCGCCCTTCACGTCGACGGTGATCTTGCGCGACAGGTCGCCGCGCGCCACGGCGGTGGTCACCTCGGCGATGTTGCGGACTTGCGCGGTCAGGTTGCCGGCCATCGAGTTGACGTTATCGGTCAGGTCTTTCCAGGTGCCGGCGACGCCGGGCACGTTGGCCTGGCCGCCGAGGCTGCCGTCGGTGCCGACCTCGCGCGCCACGCGCGTCACCTCGCCCGCGAAGCGGTTGAGCTGGTCGACCATCGTGTTCAGCGTTTGCTTCAGCTGGAGGATCTCGCCGCGCACGTCGACCGTGATCTTGCGCGACAGGTCGCCGCCGGCGATCGCGGTCGCGACTTCAGCGATGTTACGGACCTGCGCCGTGAGATTGCCGGCCATCGAGTTGACGCTGTCCGTCAGGTCCTTCCAGGTGCCGGCGACGCCGGGCACCTCGGCCTGGCCGCCCAGCTTGCCGTCGGTGCCGACCTCGCGCGCCACGCGTGTCACCTCGCCGGCGAAGGCGTTGAGCTGGTCCACCATCGTGTTGAGCGTTTCCTTCAGCTGAAGGATTTCGCCCGACACGTTCACCGTGATCTTCTTCGACAGGTCGCCCTTCGCCACCGCGGTCGCGACCTCGGCGATGTTGCGGACCTGCGCGGTCAGGTTCGAGGCCATCGAGTTGACGCTGTCGGTGAGATCCTTCCAGGTGCCGGCGACGCCGCGCACCTCGGCCTGGCCGCCGAGCTTGCCTTCGGTGCCGACCTCGCGCGCCACGCGCGTCACTTCGCCCGCGAAGGCGTTGAGCTGGTCCACCATCGTGTTGATGGTGTCCTTCAGCTCGAGGATTTCGCCGCGCACGTCCACCGTGATCTTCTTGGAGAGGTCGCCGCCCGCGACCGCCGTCGTCACGGCGGCGATGTTGCGGACCTGCGCGGTCAGGTTCGACGCCATGAAGTTGACGTTGTCGGTCAGATCCTTCCAGGTGCCGGCGACGCCGAGCACATTGGCCTGGCCGCCGAGCTTGCCTTCGGTGCCGACCTCGCGCGCCACGCGCGTCACTTCCGACGCGAAGGCGTTGAGCTGATCGACCATCGTGTTGAGCGTTTCCTTCAGCTGAAGGATCTCGCCCGACACGTTGACCGTGATCTTCTTCGAGAGGTCGCCGCCGGCGATGGCGGTCGCGACGTCGGCGATGTTGCGGACCTGCGCGGTCAGGTTCGACGCCATGAAGTTGACGTTGTCGGTCAGGTCCTTCCAGGTGCCGGCAACGCCGGGCACCTGGGCCTGGCCGCCGAGCTTGCCTTCGGTGCCGACCTCGCGCGCCACGCGCGTCACTTCCGACGCGAACGAGTTGAGCTGGTCCACCATCGTGTTGATGGTGTCCTTCAGCTCCAAAATCTCGCCGCTGACGTCGACCGTGATCTTGCGTGACAGGTCGCCGCGCGCCACGGCCGTGGTCACGTTGGCGATGTTGCGCACCTGGGCGGTCAGGTTGCCGCACATCGCGTTCACCGAGTCGGTGAGGTCCTTCCAGGTACCGGCGACGCCGGGCACGATCGCCTGGCCGCCGAGCTTGCCGTCGGTGCCGACCTCGCGCGCCACGCGCGTCACTTCCGACGCGAACGAACGCAGCTGATCGACCATCGTGTTGATGGCTTCCTTCAGCTGCAGGATCTCGCCGCGAACGTCGACCGTGATCTTCTTGGACAAGTCGCCGTTGGCGACCGCGATCGTCACCTCGGCGATGTTGCGGACCTGGCCGGTCAGGTTGTTGGCCATCGAGTTGACGCTCTCGGTCAGGTCCTTCCAGACGCCGGTCACTTCCGGCACCTGGGCCTGGCCGCCGAGCTTGCCCTCGGTGCCGACTTCGCGCGCCACGCGCGTGACCTCCGAGGTGAACACCGAAAGCTGCTTGATCATCGTGTTGACGATGTTCGCCGACTGCAGGAATTCGCCGCGCAGCGGCCGGCCCTCGACGTCGAGCTGCACGGTCTGCAGCAGGTCGCCCTGCGCCACCGCGGCGACCGCGCGGGTGACCTCGCGGGTCGGCCACAGAAGATCGTCGATCAGCGTGTTGACCGAGCTCTCCATATCGGCCCAGGCGCCGCTGGCGAGGCCGAAATTGACGCGCTGGCGGGTCTGTCCCTCGCGGCCGACGACCTGGCCGACGCGCGCCAATTGCTGCGCCATGCGCTCATTGGCGGCTGCGATTTCGTTGAAGGCGTCCGCGATCTTGCCGTCGATGCCGAGATAGTCGCCACGCATCCGGACCGAGAAGTCGCCGGCGCGCATCGCCTGCAGCGATTGCAGCAGGTCATGCGAGGAATCGAGGCTTCCGTTTGATGATTGGCTGCGGCGTGTATCAGCACGGGGACGAGGCGGCGAACCGAGATCGGTCATGTAATTTCCCCTACGCGCTGGCCGCGAATCCAGAGACTCGACAATGCCAGTGTGACCATAAGAATGACTGCCCTTGATCTATTCAAGCGGGAAAACGCCAAAACCGCAATTTGTGACGCAAACCGAGTACCTTAATCGCGACTGGAACCAAAAGTTCCAGCCGTCGGCGGGACTTTTCTGAAGACCGACCTGAGCCGGTCGGATTACCCCGCGATCCTCGTGTTCGCATGGAACATTGGCCTCTCCCGCGCGTTTCGGGCGGGGGCAGGATCGGTGATGGTTAAGAAATCAGAACAGCTCGAACGGGGAATCGTTGCGAGCCCGCGGGATTTTCGGCCGGCGGCTGGCGGCGTGGTCGACTACGCGATTTGCATGCTCGCGCCCGATGGACGGGTGATCAACTGGAACAAGGGCGCTGAGCGCATCACGGGCTATCCGGCCAAGGCGATCCTCGGCAAGCACTTCTCGGTCTTCTATCCTGCCGAAGACCGCGCATCCGGCGTTCCGGCGAAAGCGCTGCAGATGGCGCGGAAGGAAAAGCACTCAGCGGCCGAAGGCTGGTGTCTCCGCAAGGACGGATCGCAATTCTACGCCGCTGTGGTCATCGATCCGATCCATGAGAAGCGCAAGCTCGTCGGCTACGTGATGGTCATCCGCGACATCGCCGAGCGGCATCAGGCGCGCGCGGACCTCGAGGCCAGCGAAAGCCAGTTCCGCCTGCTGGTGAGCAATGTCACCGATTATGCGCTCTACATGCTGACGCCGGCCGGCATCGTCGCCAATTGGAACGCCGGCGGCGAGCGCATCAAGGGCTATTCGCCCGACGAAATCATCGGCCAGAGCTTCTCGCGGTTCTATACGCCGGCCGACCAGGCCGCCGGCAAGCCGGCCCGCGCGCTCAAGATCGCGGAAGAGACCGGGCATTACGTGGAGGAAGGCTGGCGGGTCCGCAAGGACGGTTCGTTCTTCTGGGCGAGCGTCGTGATCGATCCGATCCGCGATACCGACGGCTGCCTGGTCGGCTTCGCCAAGATCACGCGGGATATTTCCGAGCGGCGCGACGCGCATCAGAAGCTCGAACAGGTGCAGCGTCAGCTTGCGGAATCGCAAAAGATGGATGCGATCGGCCAATTGACCGGCGGCGTCGCGCACGACTTCAACAACCTGCTGATGATCATCTCCGGCAATCTGCACCGGATCAAGCGTGAGGTAACGAGCGAACGGGGCAGGCTTGCACTCAGTGCGATCGAAACCGCATCCGAGCGTGCCGCATCCCTGACCAGGCAGCTCCTCACCTTCGCGCGTCGGCAGAGTGTCAATCCGCAGACCATCAATGTCACTGACAGGATCACCGCGGTGCGCGAGGTTTTGACCAGCGCACTCGGCGGCGCGATCAAGCTGAACATGGAGATCAGAGCGGATCTCTGGCCGATCTTCGTCGATCCGACCGAATTCGAGACCGCGCTGATCAACCTCGTGGTCAATGCGCGGGATGCGATGGCCGGCGGCGGCACGCTGACCATCGCGGCGCGCAATGTCCCGGAAGCCGCCCAGGTGGTCGTCAGCGTTACCGACACCGGCGAAGGCATTCCTGACGATGTCATGAACAGGGTCTTTGATCCCTTCTTCACCACCAAGCCGGTCGGCAAAGGGACTGGCCTTGGGTTGTCCCAGGTTCACGGTTTCGCGCACCAGGCGGATGGCCGGGTCGAGATTACGAGCGCGCTCGGCAAGGGCACGACGGTCAGCATCTACCTGCCGCGGGGGACTGCGGCCGCAAAGTGCACGGCTACGGGGCGCAGCGTGCCCGGCTCGGCCACGATCCTGCTGATCGAGGACAATCCCGCCGTCGCCGATGCGAGCACGGGCCTGCTCGAACAGCTCGGTTACACCGTGCACTGGGCGTCGAACGCAGAGGCCGCCTTGTCGGAAATCGACGCAAACGGGATCGACGTGGTGTTCAGCGACATCGTCATGCCCGGCAGGATCGATGGACTGAAGCTGGCGCGCACGATCCGCGACAGGAAGCCCGAACTGCCGATCCTGCTGACGACAGGCTACAGCGAGAGCGCGCGCGACGTGAGGTCCGACTTTCCGGTGCTGCGCAAGCCGTACCACATCCACGACCTCAGCCGCGAACTCGCGAAGTTGACGGGGCACGGGGGTGAGAGCGCGACGAGTAGCCCGTCCGCCGACGCTTTGGGCGAGTTCGATGCCATCGCGCGTGACGTCGCGGCCAGACCAAAGGCGAAAGCCCCCTCCTAGTTCAAAATGGAAAGGCTAGCGTTCCGCCGGCCAGCTCCGCCGCACCAATTGCACCCGCTCGATGCGGCTGCATTGCTCGCAGCGGTACTGAAGAATATCCCTGCCCTCACTGCCCGGATGGCTGCTCTCGAGCCGCATCGTCCTGATGCAGCTGATGCAGGAGATCAGCGTCAGCAACGGACTGCGATCGTCATTCATCGATGCCCGCGGTGGCGCGGTCGGATCGGCGATCATGGCGCTGGGCGATGCTATGGTGTTGGCTCTCACCACAAGAAAATGCAGATCCTCCGGCTCGGGTTCCCGCCTTGAAACCTGATTTGGGCCTGAGCCGCTGTTCGAGGCTCCCTTCTTTGGTCGAACGGCCCGATCACACCCGAGCGTTGCTGTGACTGGGCCCGGGCTTCTTCGCCTTGTCCTGCTTGACCTTCGCACCGGTACGGTCCTCGAAGCTCCGGCTGAGCCGCTCCCGCACCGTGGGGAGACGCTCGCCGCCGCCAGCGGCCTTCCACCGGCCGACCAGCTCGGCCACTTCGGCTCGCATCGCCATCAGCCGGTACGACGCTTCACTGCAATCGAGGTCGCGGTTGACCTGATCCCGGATCGACGCCTCGATCAGGGTCATCTCAGCTCGCAACGTGCTGATCTTGCGCCGAATTTCATTGATTTTGTTGTCCATGGCTTGTTAGAACAAAAATAGAACATATTGTCAAGTCACGATCCAGCAAGCGAGGCAAGCAATGAGCGTGGCAGCGGTAAGATATGGTGAGGTTGCGGAGCGCCTTGGCGGGCTGATGACCCGCGCCCAGGCGCTGCGGTTGAGGAGCCTTGCCGAGGAGGCCTATCAGCCGAACCAGTACGCGCGCGATCTGACGTCCGAGGAAGCCGAACGGCGCATCGTTGCGCTGAAGGCGGAGATCGCGCTGGCGGATTCTTTCTGAACCGTCCGCTCCAACTGGGCCGGACGTCCCCTTAAGGCTTTGATATAGCGGCGCAGCTAGGTCTGTTCCTGTTATTGCTGCTTTGTCCTATTGCTGCTTGGTCCTGGGGGAGCCTGACGTGCTGGAGCTGGAGAAGCGGTCGCCGCTTGCGTTCCCGATTACGCTGAAGGACGGGCGAACACTCGCGACGGTCGGCGACGCCGCGGACTACCTGTCCGCGCTGAACCTGGATCAGCGTGAGCGCGGCTACTGGAAGACGGCGATCATGATGTTCAACAACGCCATGCGCGAGCCGGGCTATCTGAAGATCGCAACCATGAACCTCCGGTCAGCGCTCGTGTATGACCGCCTGGTCGACGACGTTGGCTCCTGATTGTGGTGCGGCGGCTACAGCCGAATCGGCGGTGGTTGCGTAAGGCCCTGTTCGTTATGGCCGCAAACAAGGTAACGGCGGTACACGCGACGGCCGGGCGCACAATGCGCTTCAGCCGTACTCTCGGGCCGCCTTGGAGGGCCAAGGAACACCAGGGCGGCTCATTTTCTTTTCAAAGCAATTTCGCGCGGACGAACAGCATCCGCAACGCGTTGGTCGCTTGCACCGTCAGCATGGCGTTCCCGGCCGCTCTCTCGAGCGCAACCAGCGCCTCGTCATGCAGCGAGCGGAACTCCATCCATTCGACGGCGCTGAGATTGCTGATGAAGCGATAGGCCTGGCCGACGGTCGCGAGCGTCACCGTCTCGCCGTTCAGCCGCACCTTGAACGTCGCCTTCAGCGGCGTGTCGGATTTGGATACGTCACCCATGGCGGGGTTGTGCGCCGCGCCACGTTAATGTCAATCTAATTTCTCTGCGTCCGCCTCGGTGCGTCGGCCCCAATGAATCGCAATGTCTGTTAGCGTTTCGTGGGGGTGATTCGTGACTGATCTTGTCAACACAGCCTATCTTGATGCGCTCAATGCCGAGCAGCGCCGCGCTGTCGAGCACGGGGTCGGCAAGGATTGCATCGTCGGCGCGCCGCTGTTGGTGATCGCGGGCGCGGGGTCCGGCAAGACCAACACGCTCGCCCATCGCGTCGCGCATCTGATCGTCGCTGGCGCCGATCCGCGCCGCATCCTGTTGATGACCTTTTCGCGGCGCGCCGCCGCCGAGATGGCCGGCCGCGTCGAGCGCATTGCGCGCCGCGTGCTCGGCGATCGCGCCTCGGTCATGACCGACGCACTGGGCTGGGCCGGCACGTTCCACGGCATCGGCGCGCGGCTGCTCAGCGAATTCGCCGAGCGTATCGGCCTCGACCCGGCCTTCACGATCCATGACCGTGAGGATTCCGCGGACCTGATCAATCTGGTCCGCCACGATCTCGGTTTTTCCCGCACCGAAAGCCGGTTCCCCACCAAGGGCACCTGCCTTGCGATTTATTCGCGCTGCGTGAACGCGGAGATGCCGATCGAGGCCGTGCTCGGCCAGTTCTTCCCGTGGTGCTCCGGCTGGGCCAGTGAATTGAAACAGCTGTTCGGGGCCTATGTCGAAGCCAAGCAGCGGCAGAACGTGCTCGATTACGACGACCTCCTGCTCTACTGGGCGCAGATGGTGACGGACACCGCGCTGGCCGAGGAGATCGGCGGCCGCTTCGATCATGTGATGGTCGACGAATATCAGGACACCAACCGCCTGCAGTCCTCGATCCTGCTCGCACTCAAGCCCGCGGGACGCGGGCTCACCGTGGTCGGCGACGACGCGCAGTCGATCTATTCGTTCCGCGCCGCCACCGTGCGCAACATCCTCGACTTCCCGGCCCAGTTCAGCCCGGCCGCCGAGATCGTCACGCTCGACCGCAACTATCGCTCGACGCAGCCGATCCTGTCGGCCGCCAATGGCGTGATCTCGCTCGCCAAGGAACGCTTCACCAAGAACCTGTGGACCGACCGGACCTCGACGCGCAAGCCGCTACTCGTCACGATCCGCGACGAGGCCGATCAGGCCCGTTACATCGTCGAGCAGGTGCTGGCCAATCGCGAGGAAGGCACCCTGCTGAAGCACCAGGCGGTGCTGTTCCGCACCTCCTCGCACAGCGGACCGCTGGAGGTCGAACTGACCCGTCGCAACATTCCGTTCGTGAAATTCGGCGGCCTCAAATTCCTCGACGCCGCGCATGTCAAGGACATGCTGGCGCTGCTGCGTTTCGCCGCCAATCCACGCGACCGCGTCGCAGGTTTTCGCATCCTGCATCTGTTGCCCGGCGTCGGACCGGCCTCGGCACAGCGGGTGCTCGACCGCATGACCGAGGCCGCCGATCCGATTGCTGCGCTCGTTGCACTGCCCGCTCCGCCCCGCGCCGGTGCGGACTGGCGGCTGTTCGTGGAGGCCATCGAGAACCTCCGCTACTCGGAATGGCCCGTCGACATCGAACGCGCCCGCCTCTGGTACGAGCCGCATCTCGATCGCATCCACGAGGACAGCGAGGTGCGCCGCGCCGATCTCATCCAACTCGAGCAGATCGCCGCCGGCTACCCGTCACGCGAACGTTTCCTCACCGAACTCACGCTCGATCCACCCGATGCGACCAGCGACCAGGCTGGCGTGCCGCTGCTCGATGAGGATTATCTGATCCTGTCGACGATCCATTCCGCCAAGGGGCAGGAATGGAAATCCGTCCATGTGCTCAATGTCGTCGACGGCTGCATGCCCTCCGACCTCGGCGCCGGCACATCGGCCGAGCTCGAGGAGGAGCGCCGCCTGCTCTATGTCGCGATGACCCGCGCCAAGGACGACCTGCATCTGCTGGTGCCGCAGCGCTTCTTCGTCCACGGCCAGGCCGCCAAGGGCGACCGCCACATGTACGCCTCGCGCACCCGCTTCATCCCGGAACGATTGCTGCCGATGTTCGAGCGCACCACCTGGCCGCGCGCCGCGACCGCGCAGGCGTCCTCGGCCAACCGCGCGCCGCCGATCGACATCGGCGCCCGGATGCGCGGCATGTGGCGCTGACGCCGGTTCGAAGACTTTCATCGGGCTGGAACAGAGCCGCCGACCGCGCGTTGAGGCGGCGTTCGTAATCGGCAAACGACCATCCCCGACGGCTTCGGCGCGCAGTTGCACGCTGGAGCCGTCTTTTTTGCGCCGCGTCAATTCACGCGAAAGCCAATTCAGGCAGGAAACAAGGTGACGGGTTCGCCGAAGCCCTTCAGGGTGTAGTCGGCACCGGCTGCCGTGATCATGTCGCGGGTTCGATCCCGCACCGCCGTCGTCACTAGAATCTCGCCTGACTTGGCGGCCGCCTGCGCGCGTGCCGCGCGATTGACCACCGTGCCGACTGCCGTCAGGTCGCGGTGCGCCTGGCCGAACTCACCGAAGTTGGTGTCACCGCTATCCATCCCGATTCCGATGCCGATCTCGATGTCGCCGGCGCCGATCGCCCGCACCAGCGCGTCGTGCCTGTCGCGAAAACTACGCTGGATCTGGCGCGCCGCGAGCAAGGCCTGCACGGCATGATCGCCGCGCCGCACCGGGAAATTGAAGATCGCGAACACGGCGTCGCCGATGGTCTTGTTGAGGATGCCGTCATAGCGCCAGATCGCGGCGGCGCAGTCGTCGTAGAACGCATCGAGCAGCGAGGTCAGCCCGTCCTGCGCGATGGTCTGCGTCAGCGTGGTGTAGCCGCGCAGATCGGCGAACAGGATGGTGGCGTCGATCGTCACGGCGCGCGCTTTCATGATCTTCGAGAAGGCCATCTCGCAGATCGTGCACACATTCGGGTTCATCCGGCTCGGACGGACGCCGAACAGACGGAACGGCGCCGACAAGGGACCGCGCAACGGGATCGGCATATGCAGGTTTTGCCAGCAGCCAAGGCAGATCGTTGCAGGTTCCGGAGTCATCGGCAGATCACCTGATGTTCCAGCAACGAAACCCGACCGCCTTGGCACGCTGGTTCATGGGCGTCCCCAATCGAGATTGCCGCGCTCAGGCGGTCGCCACGAAACTCACTCCAATTCGCGTCTTCTTGCTCCAGATCACCTGGCACTCATAAACGACAGAGGCGTCGCGGGCCATCACCAGGCGGAATCTGTGCGGGACGAAGGCCGGATTCTCGACCTCAATGGCTGCCCCTTCCGGCGAGATGTTCACGATCGTGCAATGCATGACCGAACCGCCCGACGAGACATAGCCGGGTTCATTGACCTCGGTTCGCGGATGCTTGCGCTTTTCGTCCACCCAACCTGCTCCCCGCCTTCTTCACGTAAACGTGGGCGATCGGCATTGCAGGAGTCAACGGCTCCGGCAGCCCCCATCGGGCTTTCGCACCACCATTTGTGCGCAGCAGTAAGCCGAACCGCTTATCGCGCCAGTGCAGATGAGCCCCGCGTCGGCGCGGCTTGTCGTTCGTGCAGGCGCGAGGATAGCCTCATCCTATGGGCGATGCGCTGGCGCGACGCACGCTCGAGAAATAATGAACAGGCGCCATGGGGAAACGCGCCATGTTCGAGATTCTCGATCGCCGGACGACTCTGACCGGCAACCAGATCAAGATCCTTGCGGCGGCCATCATCGGCGATGCGCTGGAATTCTTCGACTACTTCCTGATCGGCTTCGTGCTCGCGTTCCTGATCGGACCGTGGAAACTCACCTTTGGCCAGTCGGCCACCGTGCTGATGAGTTCCGGCATCGGCGCCATCATCGGCGCCTATCTCTGGGGCTGGCTCGCCGACCGGATCGGGCGACGCATCGTCTTCATCGGCACCGTGCTGAACTTCTCGATCGCGACCGGCCTGCTCTATTTCACACCCGATAACGGCTGGGTCTATCTGGCGATCCTGCGCTTCTTCGTCGGCACCGGCGTCGGCGGTCTTTATTGTGTCGACCTGCCGCTGGTGCAGGAGTTCATGCCCTCGCACAAGCGCGGCTGGGTCGGCGGCCTCGTCACCTGCGTGATCCCGCTGGGCGTCGGCCTCGGCGCGGTGCTGGGAGCCGTCATGGGAACCGATCAGTGGCGGCTGTTGTTTGCGATCGGCGTGCTGCCGTCGGTCCTGGTGCTGCTGGTTCGGATCTGGGTCCCGGAGTCGCCGCGCTGGCTGTGCCGGCAAGGACGCTATGACGAAGCCCGCAAGTCGCTGGCCTGGGCGCTGCAGGTTCAGCCCTCCGAACTGCCATTGCCGAGCGCAGCCGACGCCGGTCCTATCGTCACGACGAGCTGGTTCGACCTCTTCAAATATCCGCGCAGCCTAATCGTCTCCTGGCTCGGCAATGCCGGCGCGCAGACCGGCGTCTACGGCATCACGCTATGGGCCCCCGCGCTGTTCGTGCTGCTGCTGAAGGTGACGCCGCAGGAAGCCGCCAAGATGATGATCCTGCTCAGCATCACCGGCTTCCTCGGCCGCATCTCGTTCTCCTGGTTCTCGGAGCTGCTCGGACGGCGTGTTGCCGGCGGCCTGCTCGGCTTCGGCGCCGGCGCGCTGACCATCATTGCCGGCTACCATTACGACGCGACTTTGTTCGGCATGTCGGCGTTCTGGCTGCTGCTGGCCGCCGCCTTCTTCTTCGCCGATGGCGGCTTTGCGATCGTCGGGCCCTACGCGGCGGAGGTCTGGCCGTCGCATCTGCGCACCACCGGCATGGGCTCGGCCTATGGCTTCGGCGGCATCGGCAAGATCATCGGGCCGGTCGGGCTGGCGCTGATCGTCGGTTCGAGCAACTACCTCAAGCCTGACGTGCCACTGACCCAGATCCCGACCGCCTTTGTCTATCTCGGCTGCTGGTTCCTGATGGCGGGGGCTGTCTATTTGTTCTTCGGGCTCGAGACCAGAGGCAAGTCGATCGAGCAGATCGACAAGGAGCTCAACGCGACGGCTGACGTCGCGGCCTCCGCAACGATCCGGCGCGCCTGAGGGAGGCGAACATGAATGTGACTGCTGCGGACCTTATCGGTGATCGCGACGTGATCGCCCGCGCCGAGGCGATCAGGGACGCGGTGGCGGCCGCCTCCAACGATATCGAAACGACGCGCCGCCTGCCGCCCGACCTGCTCGACCGGCTGCATGAGGCGCGGCTGTTCCGCCTGTTGCTGCCGCGTTCAAGCAACGGGATCGAGACCGATCCCGTCACCTTCTTCCATGCCATCGAGACCATCGCCAAGGCGGATGCCTCGACGGCGTGGTGCCTGAGCCAGGCCGGCGGCTGCGCGATGTCGGCGGCCTATCTCGACCTGCCGGTCGCGCAGGAGGTGTTTGCCGACCCGCGTGCCGTGCTCGCCTGGGGCCCCGGCCCGAAGGTCAAGGCGATCGAGTGCGAGGGCGGCTATCGCGTCACCGGGGTCTGGTCGTTTGCCTCGGGCGGGCGGCACGCCACCTGGCTCGGCGCGCACTGCCCGGTCTATGCTGCGGACGGCTCGCCGCGCCGGGATGCCAATGGCGAGCAGGTCGAGCGCACCATGCTGGTGCGGACCCAGGACGTCGCGTGGACCGACATCTGGAACACGGTCGGATTGCGCGGCACCGCCAGCGACCAGTTCGCGCTCGACGACTTCTTCGTCCGCGCGGACCATTCGATCACCCGCGAATTCGACCGCGAGTGCCGCGAGCACGGCCCGCTGTACCGGATGAGCAACCACACCTGCTACCAGATCGGCTTTGCCGGGGTCGCCTGCGGCATTGCCCGCAGCGCGCTCGACAATTTCGTCGACGTCGCCCGCAACAAGGTGCCGCGCGGCATGAAGAAGACGCTGCGGGACAATGCCGTGGTGCAGTCCGGCCTCGCCCAGGCCGAGGTCAATCTGCGCGCCGCCCGCGCCTTCCTGCTGCAGTCGATGGCCGACATCTGGAAGGATCTGGTTGCCGGCCACAGCATCACGGTCGCCCAGCGCATGACAATCCGGATGGCGGCCACGCACGCCATCCACAAGGCGCGGGAGGCCGTCGATTTCGCCTACAACGCCGCCGGCGCCACCGCGATCTTCGACGGCCATCCGCTGGAGCGGCGCTTCCGCGACATCCACACCGTGACCCAGCAATTGCAGGGCCGCTTCAGTCATTTCGAGACCGTCGGCGCCTGGATGCTGGGCGTCGAGGCCGACCTCAGCTTCGTTTAACCCGATTTCTCAAGGAGAAGAACCATGCCATTGGGTGGACTACAGCATTACACCATCGAGCCGCAGGATCTGGAGAGGACCAAGGCGTTCTATTGCGATGTGCTCGGGCTCGAGAACGGCGAACGGCCGCCGCTCGATTTCCCCGGCTACTGGCTCTATTCCGGCGGCCAGGCCACAGTCCATCTGATGGGCACCCGCAAGCCGCGCGACGGCATCGTGGTGCGCGGCACCGAGAAGAAATATGAGGACACCGGCCGCCTCGACCATATCGCCTTTGCCGCCAGCGACGTCGAGGCCGTGCGCAAGCGCCTGCAGTCGAAGAACGTCACCTTCCGCGAACAGATCGTGCCGCGCACCGGCGACACCCAGATCTTCCTCTACGATCCGGACGGCGTCGGTGTGGAGCTGAACTTCCCGAAGGGCTAAGCGCCGGCGTTTTGCGGATCGCTGATTGCCGGGCAAAGTCGTCCGAAGGACATCGCCGCTTTTGCGCGCCGATGTCCCGGTCATTGACGGCTCAATCCACGCTGGCCTCAGGCGCTGTGGATGGTTCCCGACAAGGCCCTGACTCGGCCATCACTCGGGCGTGATCCGGTCCGCTTTTCTTCAACATTGAATGACGAATTAACCGGGCCGCGCCGCTGCGGCAGAATAGCCGGGTGCTGCGCCTTTAACCTACCCCAGGGCTTGGTGGCCCGGCTATTCGTCCCCACTTGGCCGGCGAGATTTCCTCAGTCAAGCCCGCGTTCGTGGCTCAGGCGGACCATTTCGTTGATGAAGATTTGTTTCTGCTTGTCGTCGAGGCTGGCAAACAGCGGCTCGGCGGCGTCGGCAACGCCGCGCTGATCGACCGCCCGGTCATTGAGGAACTGAGCCTCGTTGCGCATCTGCTCGATGATGTCATCCGGTGGATCGCGCTGCGCCCGCGCGATGCGCAGGTTGAGGCGGTCGGCTCCGTTGTGGCCGAGATAGTGCATCGCACTGTTGAAGCCGGCCCAATTCTTCTCCTGCTCCGGCGTCAGGTTGAGCTCCTTCTTGATCCGTTCGATGTTGGCGTCGCTGTTGGCGACGATCTGTTCGGCCGTCAGCTGCGGCGCGCCGGCCTGGGTCAGCACGGTCGGCGCTTGCTTTGCGCCTTTGTCCTTGGCGGCGGCCTTGGCCGACTTGGAGGCCTTGGCGCCGGCCGCCGGGGCCTGTGCGTTCTTGCCGCTGCCGGTGGCGTTATTGCCATTGTTGCCGGTCAACACCCCGGTTACGCCGGTCACCACTCCGACAACGCCGCCGATCGCTCCGCCGAGAACGCCGCCGACCGGCCCGGCGGCCTTGTTGCCCTCGCGCGCGCCCTTTTCGACGCCCTGCACGATCTGCGCATCGACCATATGAGGCACTGCGAGCAACGTGACGGTGGCGGCCCCAACCGCGGCGCACAATCTCCATTGCGCTCGCAGCTTCGCTACCGGGATGAGCATGATCGGGTCTCCGTGATCGGTGGTGGATTGCGGAATTGATGCGGGGGTAGGTTCGACGAATCCGGACCTTAACGTCTCCGGCTTCGGCAAGTCTATCGGCCGCGCCGGGCATCACCATGGCGGAACAGAGTTCGCCGAGGCTTGACCGGAAAGCTGCGGCTCAACCGCGCACCGTCTGCGACCTTGTCTGCGTCATCCTCCGCGTGCATCGCAGCATGATCGCAAGACGCGCGGCAAACCGCCGGCAACTGCAATGATGCGAACGACACTGCCTGCTATTTGACCACAACGTTAGTTCTACGTGGCATCAGCATCTCGTTTCTCGACAGATGCCGGCAATTCTGTTCTGATCGGTGTCAACGCAATCCCGCGACGTCGCGCAAACGCGACGCACAAAAACAACAACGGGATTCAAAAAAGTCTTTTGTCCGTTGGCTACCAGGGAGGGAATGCCATGTCACGGAAGAAGCTCTCGCGCCGAGAATTCGTCGCAGCGACAGCGCTGTCATCGGCCGCGCTGGTTACAGCCCCCTACGTGCGTGGCGCCTACGCAGCCGGAAAGCTCTCGATGGGCTTCTGGGATCACTGGGTGCCCGGCGCGAACAGTGCGTCCACCGAGCTGGTCAATGAATGGGCTGCCAAGGAGAAAGTCGAGGTCCAGATCGACTACATCACCAGCCAGGGCAACAAGAACATCGTCACCATCGCCGCCGAGGCGCAGGCGAAATCCGGTCACGATATTTTCCAGATGCCGACATGGTGGCCGCAGGCCAACGCCGAGCTGCTCGAGCCGGTCAACGACATCATGGATCCGCTCCTCAAGCTGAACGGCGACGTCAATGGCACGGTGAAATATCTCGGCCAGGCCGGCGGCAAATGGCTCGGCGTTCCCGCCAGCGTCGGCAGCCAGATCAAGGGTCCCTGCTCGCGCATCGACCTGATGAAGAAACACGCCAACATCGACGTGCAGGAGATGTATCCGGTCGGAAGCGAGCCGAAAGCCGATAACTGGACCCTCGATACGTTCCTCAAGGCGGCTGAAGCCTGCCACAAGGCCGGATTCCCGTTCGGTATCGGCCTCGGCGAAACCAGCGACAGCGTCGACACCGCCGGCGCGATCTTCCAGTCGTTCGGCGCGCAGCTGGTCGATGCGAAGGGCAACCTCACCGTCAAGACCGACGCGGTGCGCCAGGCCCTCGATTACTACAAGAAGCTGCTCGCCTTCCTGCCGCCTGATGTGGCGGCATGGGACGACGCCTCCAACAACAAGTGGCTGGTCGCCGGCAAGGGCGCGATGATCCTGAATCCGCCGAGCGCGTGGGCGGTCGCCAAGCGCGACGCTCCGCAAGTCGCGGAGCAGTGCTGGACGCACGGGTTCCCGGCCGGGCCGAAGGGACGCTTCGCGCCCTATCTGCCTTTCTTCTGGTCGATCTGGTCGTTCTCGAAGAACAAGGAGGCGGCCAAGAGCCTGCTGTCCCACCTGTCGCAACCCGCATCGATCGAGAAGATGGTGGTCGCAAGCGGTGGCTATGACCTGCCGGCCTACGAAAAGCTCACGACCTTGAAGGTCTGGGCGGAGCAAGCGCCGCCAAAGGGGACGCTCTACCACTATCCGAACCCCTACAAGCACCAGACGCTGTCGATTGCAGCCTCGCCCGCGCCGCCCAAGATCGCGCAGCAGATCTACTTCCAGGCCACGCTGACCAAGATGTGCCTGCGGTACCACCAGGGTGAAAGCATGGAAAAGACACTCGCCTGGGCCGAGGGCGAGTGCGAAGGTTTCATGCGAAGCTGACGACAAGCGAGGTCTCGCGCGACCACCCGTAATGTTGGCCGCGCGAGGTCCCGTCTTCACATCCCAGCCGTCGGACCGGCGAGCTGTGCAACCAACCCGCGCGAGGGACCTGCGTTATGGTTGATGTCGCATTCCAATCCAACCGCGCAGCCGCTGCCCAGACGGGACGAAGGCGCGTCGGCCTGCGCAACGCGCTGCGGCGCAAGTCGATGGCCGCGTTCCTGATGACGTTGCCGCTGATCCTTCTGATCGCGATCCTGGTGCTCTACCCGGCCCTCTACTCCTTGCACCTTGCGACGCTGAACAAGGCGATGACGAAGTTCGTCGGGTTCGGCAATTTCGAGTTCCTGTTCAAGCGCGACACCTTCTGGCTGGTGGTCAAGCAATCCTGCATTTTCGCGATCTCGGCGGTGATCTTCAAAGCCCTGATCGGCTTCATCGTCGCGCATTTCGTGCACAACGTACCCGCCAACAAGCAGCGCAAGTGGCGCGGCATGCTGCTGGTGCCGTGGGTGATCCCGCCGGCGATGAGCACGCTGGCGTGGCTCTGGCTGTTCGACCCCTCCTACAGCGCCTTCAACTACACGCTTTCCTTCTTCGGGATCGGGCCGATCCCGTGGACCGGCGATGCGATGTGGGCGCGCTTCTCGGTGATCCTGGTCAACGTCTGGTACGGCGCGCCATTCTTCATGATCATGTATCTGGCGGCGTTGAAATCGGTACCCGACCAGCTTTATGAGGCGGCCGCGATCGACGGCGCCAATTGGTGGCAGCGGATCTGGTACGTGACCCTGCCGATGATGCGGAACATCATCGCGATCACGACGCTGTTCTCGCTGATCGTGACCTTCGCCAATTTCGACATCGTGCGCATCCTGACCGCGGGCGGCCCGCTCGACCACACCCATATCTTCGCCACCTGGGCGTTCCGCGTCGGCATCGAGGGCAGCGATGTGCCGCTCGGCGCCAGCGTTTCGCTGTTCATGGTGCCGATCCTCGCGGTCGCGGCGATCTTCATCCTGCGCGACATCACCAAACGCGGGAACGAAGCCTGATGAGCTCGCTGACGATCGACAAGTCCGGACCGACCCGCAAGGTCAAGTACGGCAGCATGAGCCGCGACCGCGCCTGGGCGCTACGCTGGTCCTATTTCTTCCTGGTGCTGTTTGCGATCTTCTCGCTGACGCCGCCGATCTACATGCTGATCACGTCGCTGAAGAGCAGCGCCGAGATCTCGGCCGCGACCAATCCGTGGTGGGTCTATCACCCGACACTCAGCAACTACATCGAGCTCCTGACCTCGAACCAGTTCCTGCGCTTCTTCTGGAACTCGGCCTGGGTCTCGATCATCGTGGTCACCATCACGATGCTGATCAGCGTGCCGGCGGCCTTTGCGCTGGCGCGGATGAAATTCTGGGGCTCTGCGACGCTCGCGACCGGCGTGTTCCTCACCTATCTCATTCCGGACAGCCTGCTGTTCATTCCGCTGTTCAAGATGTTCGCCGTGTTCGGCGACTGGACCGGCATCCAGCTGGTCAATCGCTGGTACGTCCTGCTCTTCATCTACCCGACGCTGACGGTGCCGTTCTGCACATGGATCATGATCGGCTATTTCGCCTCGATCCCGAAGGAGCTCGACGAGGCGGCGATCATCGACGGCGCGAGCTGGTTCCAGACGCTGACCCGGATCTTCATCCCGGTCGCCCTGCCCGGCCTGATCGCGGCCACGATCTTTGCCTTCACCGTCTCCTGGGCTCAGTTCCTCTATCCGCTGGTGTTCACGACATCGACCGATCAGCTGGTGCTGCCGGTCGGCATCATCACGACCCTGATCAAGGGTGACGTCTTCAACTGGGGACAGATCATGACCGGCGCCCTGCTCGGCGCCGCGCCGCCGCTGATCATCTACGCCTTCCTGATGGACTACTACATTGCCGGCCTGACCGCCGGTGCGACAAAGGGTTGAACTTATGGCTGACGTCAGTTTGCGGAAGGTTGTGAAGCGTTACGATGAGGTCGAGGCGGTGCGCGGCATCGACCTTGATATCGCCGACCATGAGTTCGTGGTGCTGGTCGGGCCGAGCGGCTGCGGCAAGTCGACGACGCTGCGGATGATCGCCGGCCTCGAGGACATTTCCGACGGCGACATCATGATCGGCGGCGACGTCGTCAACGACGTGCCGCCAAAGGACCGCGACATCGCGATGGTGTTCCAGAACTATGCGCTCTATCCGCATATGACCGTTGCCGAGAACATGTCGTTCGGTCTGCGGCTGAAGCACTATCCCAAGGCCGAGATCAAGAGCCGGGTCACCGAGGCCGCCCGCATGCTCGACATCACCGACCTGATCGACCGCAAGCCGAAGCAGCTCTCCGGCGGCCAGCGCCAGCGCGTCGCGATGGGACGGGCGATCGTGCGCAATCCGAAGGTGTTCCTGTTCGACGAGCCGCTGTCCAACCTCGACGCCAAGCTGCGCGTGCAGATGCGGATCGAGATCAAGAAGGTGCATCAGAAGGTCCGCACCACGACCGTCTACGTCACCCACGACCAGGTCGAGGCGATGACGCTCGCCGACCGCGTGGTGGTGATGAACCACGGCAGGATCGAGCAGATCGGCACGCCCAACGAGCTCTACCACAAGCCGGCGACCCGGTTCGTCGCAAGCTTCATCGGCTCGCCCGCGATGAACTTCGTGCCCTGTCGGCTCGAGGACACCGCAGGCAAGCTCAACGTGCGGCTGACCGACCGCCTCGCTTTCACACTGCCGCCGGCACGCGCCGCCCGCTACCAGGCTCTCTCCCGGACCGACAAGCTGTTGCTGGGCATCCGGCCCGAGCACGTCATGGAGGCGCGGCCGCATGCCGAACCGGGCATCGAGCCGTTCGACGCGACGCTCGACGTCACCGAGCCGATGGGGATGGAGACCTTGGTCTATTTCACGCTCGAGGGCACTCAGGTCTGCGGCCGGGTCAATCCCAATGCCGGTGCGCAGGATGGCAGCCCGCTCCGATTGGCTGTGGACCTCAACAATATGCATTTGCTAAACGAGGTGACCGGCGCCGTCCTTTGACGGCGCACAAGAAACCTCAAGGGCAGGAAATGGCCACCAACAAGAAGAAGATCTTTATTACCCAGACTCTGTCGCCGGGGGCACGGATGCTCCTCAACGAGCGGGACGACGTCGAACTCATCGAATTTCCCAACCTGATCTCCGCCAAGGACTTTCAGACCATGCTCGAGCAGCATGCGCCGGTCCATGGCGTGGCGCTCGGCGCAACCCGCTTCGGCGAGGCGGAGCTGGAGGCGTCCAAGGGCATGATGGTGGTGACCCGGATCGGCGTCGGCTATGACGCCGTCGATGTTCCGGCGCTGTCGCGCCGCAAGGTACCGCTGATGGTCGCAGGCACCGCGAACTCGCCGTCGGTCGCCGAACAAGCCTTGTTCATGATGCTGACGCTGGCCAAGCGCGCGCAGGAAATGCACACGATGGTCAAGGATGGCACCTGGGCGAGCCGGCTCGGCGTGCTGCCGTTCGACCTCTACGGCAAGACCGTGCTGATCGTGGGCTTCGGCCGCATCGGCTCCCGCACCGCCAAGCGCTGCCTCGCCATGGAAATGAACGTGCTGGTCTACGATCCCTACAAGCCCGCCAGCGAGATCACCGCGGCCGGCTGCGAGGCCGTGTCGAGCCTCGAAGCGGCGCTGCCGCGGGCGGACTTCGTCACCATCCACTGCCCGAAGAATCCCGAAACGGTCGGGCTGTTCAATGCCGCGCGGATGCGGCTGATGAAGCCGACCGCCTATCTCATCAACACTGCTCGCGGCGGCATCGTCGACGAGAAGGCGCTGCACGACGCGCTGGTGTCAGGCAAGCTCGCCGGCGCCGGCCTCGACGTGTTCGAGGTCGAACCGCCGCCGGTCGGCCAGCCCCTGCACGCTTTGCCCAACGTGATCATGGCGCCGCACGTCGCGGGCGTCACGGTCGAGGCCGTCGATCGCATGAGCGAGCAGACCGCACGCAATATCCTCAGCGTGCTGGATGGCAATCCGCTGCGCCAGAATGTGATCAACCAGGACGTCCTCGGCTGAGCTTTCAGCCTTCCTCGTTTGCGCCGCGGCCGATCCGAAAGATCGGCCCGGCGATGCGGAGTACCCACATGGCTTTCAAGGAATTCGGCAACTGCGATGCGGTCGGTCTCGCCGAACTCGTCCGCAACAAGGACGTGACGCCGAAGGAGCTGCTCGACGAGGCGATCGCGCGCACCGCCGCCGTCGATCCGAAGATCAACGCTGTCGTCGTCAAGCATTACGACTATGCCGAGCGCCAGATCGCCAAGGGGTTGCCTGACGGTCCCTTCACCGGCGTGCCGTTCCTGCTGAAGGACCTCGATCTGCTCGAAGGCACCCGCACCACGTCGGGCGCTAGCCTGCTGAAGGACTTCGTCGCCGATCACAACGGCACGCTGGCCCAGCGCTTTCTCGATGCCGGGCTTGCGATTTTCGGCAAGAGCTCGAGCCCGGAATTCGGGCTGATGCCGACGACGGAATCCCGCCTGTTCGGCCCGACTCGCAATCCCTGGAATCTCGACCATTCCTCCGGCGGCTCGTCCGGCGGCGCCGGGGCTGCGGTCGCGGCCCGCATCCTGCCCGTCGCGCATGCCAGCGACGGCGGCGGGTCGATCCGCATCCCCGCCTCCGCTTCCGGCGTGTTCGGCATGAAGCCGACGCGCGCCCGCAACCCCTGCGGACCCGATCGCGGCGAAGGCTGGGGCGGCTTCTCCGTCGGCCATGTGCTCAGCATCAGCGTCCGCGACAGCGCGGTGATGATGGATGCGATCCACGGCCCGGAGCCGTCGAGCCTCTATGTCGCGCCGCCGCCGGAGCGGCCGTTCTCGCAGGAAGTCGGCCGCGATCCCGGCCATTTGCGCATCAGCTTCACCGACAAGTCGCCCTATGGCGATGCCATTGATCCCGAGATCGCCGCGGCCGTGCGCGACGTGGCGAAGCTGCTGGCGGGCCTCGGCCATCATGTCGAGGAGCGCGCGCCGCCGCTTGCGGCCGATCCCGCCGCAGTCATGACGACGATCGTCGGCGGCAACACGGCGCTGACCATCCGTCTGCTCGAGCAGCGCGTCGGGCGCACCCTGACGTCGGATGATGTCGAGCGGCTGACGCTCGCGAGCGCCCAGAATGCGACCAAGATGAACCCGGCCGACTACGTCGCCGCGCAGCTTGCGGCATTCCAGATCTCGCGCGCGCTTGCGACCTTCTTCGAAGGTTGCGACATCTTCCTCAGCCCGACGCTGTGCGCGCCGCCGCTCCGCCTCGGCGAGCTCAACACGATGTCCGAGGACCTGACCCACATCGCGCCGGTGCTGCGCCGCTACATGCCGGGCACCTCGATGTTCAACATGTCCGGACAGCCGGCGATGTCGGTGCCGCTGGCCTGGAACAAGGCCGGTCTGCCGCTCGGCATGATGTTCGCGGCCAAGCTCGGCGAGGAAGGACTGCTGTTCCGCCTGGCCGGCCAACTCGAACAGGTCCGCCCCTGGAAGGACCGGCGTCCGCCGGTTTGTGCCTAGCTGACAAAGGGTAGTCAGATCAGGTAGATAGGAAGGGCGTCGGCACGATTCCGCCGGCGCCATGCCTGGGAGATCGAACCGTGAGTGACCCGACCGACAATGCGCTCGCCGCAATCGCGAGCATTCTCGATCAGACGACGACCCCTCCCGAGAAGTCCAAATCGTCCGAGAACAAGTCGTCCGACAAGGCGACGGACAAGGCATCCGAACCTGTCGAGGAGCCGCCGGTTTCGATAGCGATGCCGCCGCCCCTGCCGTCATCCGTTGAGATCGTTACCGTCGAGACCGTGTCCATCAAGACCGTGTCCGTTGAGGTCGCGCCGGCCGAACCGGCGGTGGTCGAGCCGGCAGCGATCGAGGAGCCCACCCCGGTCGAACAGGCTGAGACGAGTGAGGCCGAGTTAAGTGAACCCGAGCCCAGTGCGCCGGAGCCGGAGCCGATCCAGCCGCCGCCCCAATCGATCGAGGCCAATGGCTATTCGAAGTCCGGCCCAGGTCCGATGGCCGCGCTGCGCTTCCGCTGGACGGTGCGCCAGGACGGCGCCCAATATTATGTCGACGAGACCGTCGGCGAGGCATCGACCCCACTCGTCAACGGCCCGATGGACGGGGATGCCGCGATCAAATTCGTCGACGATCGCGAGGCCGAAGCGCGGCGGCGCTTCGAGCATTTCAAGCACGAGATGCTCAGCCGCACTGCGAGCGTCATTCGGGCGAGCGAGGACAGCAACGAGGCCTGAGACGCGATACGTTCCCTTCGGGCGTCGCAATCAAACGCGGATGGAGAAGACCTCGATGTTTCGCGCGCTGGCCGGCCTCGCCCTCGCTTTGCTTCTGTCGGCCGCGCACGCGCAGCAGGCGCCGTCCCGGCTCGATGAGATCGTCAAGCGCGGCATCCTGCGTGTCGGCATGACCGGCGACTACTTGCCCTTCACCTATCTCGACAAGGAGACCAAGGCCTTCCGCGGCTTCGATGTCGACATGGCGCAGTCACTCGGCAAGGCGCTCGGCGTCAAGGTCGAGTTCGTGCCGACATCGTGGCCACAGATGACCAGGGATTTCGAGGCCGACGATTTCGACATTGCGATGGGCGGCGTCTCCATCACCTTCGATCGGCAGAGGAAGGGTCTGTTCTCCACGCCAATCATGCGCGAGGGCAAGACGCCGATCACGCGCTGTGCCGACACGGGCAAGTTTGAGACGATCGCCGAGATCGACAAACCCGGCACCCGCGTCATCGTCAATCCCGGCGGCACCAATGAGCGCTTCGCGCGCGCCCATTTGAAAACCGCCGAGATCCGGGTCTTCAACGACAACACCCGGATCTTCGACGAGATCGCCAAGGGCGACGCCGATCTGATGATGACCGATGCGTCCGAAACGCGCTATCAGCAGAAACTGCACCCCGGCGTGCTGTGCGCCGTGCATCCCGATAAGCCGTTCGACTTCGCGGAAAAGGCCTACTGGATGCAGCGCGACGTCGCATTGAAGGCGTTCGTCGACCAATGGCTTCACATCGCGCGCGAAGATGGCAGCTACGCGAAGATCTACGCCGCGTGGTTCGAATAGCTGCTTCACGCTCATAATTTGAAGCGCGCGGCCTGAAACCAGACCGCAATCCAGCGATTTGAACCTAAGCCGCAAGGATACGACTCATGTTCTGACCGTGATCTGGGACACGTTCAAGGAGGCGGTCACCGGATAGCCTTGCGAACGGAGTTCCCCGCATCGGAGATCGAGATGAGAAAGCTTCTGGCGATCGCCACGCTCGTACTTGCGAGCACGGCCGCAGCGCAGGCGCAGTACACATTCGATTACGGCGGCCGCACCGTTCGCATCGATCCCGATCGCGGCACGGTTTCGATCCCCGGCGTCTACGACAATACCGGCCGCGGCACCAAGCGCGCCAAACGCGAGGACACCGAGCAGAAGCGCAAGGCTCCGAAGGAGGCCAACACGGACGCCAGGACGGACACCAAGACGGATTCCCAGGTCGCGCCGCCCGGCGCGCCCGCGGCGGCTGCTCCGCAGGCCGTTGATCCGGCCGTCGTCCCGCCGGAGCCTGCCGCAACAACGACAGAGCCAGCCGGCACGGGTGTTGCGGCCACGCCGCCTTCAGCTACCGCAGCGACCACACCGCCGCCGCCGGCGCCGCCAGCCGTCCAGCAAACTGCTGCTCCGGCTGCAAAGCCCACCACCGCTCCAACCGTTGGTGCCGCCTGGCCGAGCGCTCCGGCGCCCAAGCCACTTGCCAATCCCGTGCAAGCAGCGAACTCGCCGCTCGGCGTCTGGCTCACCGAAGAGAAGGAAGGCAAGATCCGCATCGAGCAATGTGGTGCCAATCTCTGCGGCTACGCCGTCGACAAGAAATCGAACGCCAACGGCGAACAGGTTCTGATCAACATGAAGCCGGGCAAGGACAGGTGGAGTGGCCGCATCTTCGATCCGAACAGCGGCAGCACCTACGATTCCACCATCGCGATGAGGAACCCGGACACGCTGCGCGTCCAGGGCTGTGCGTTCGGCGGCATGTTCTGCGGCGGCCAGACATGGACGCGGGTGAATTAATCGGCCGGAATTCGTAGCCCGGGTGAAGCCAACGGGTCGCGCGATCGCGCGCCCGATGACAGGCTCCGCAAAATCCGGGGTTTTCACCGAGCGAAAGTGCCCCGGATTGCGCTTCGCTCCATCCGGGCTACGCATACGAAAAAGCCCCGCTCAAGAGCGGGGCTCTCATCTTGCGAACTGCTGTGGCTGCTCAGCCGACCTTGCCGTTGTATTCCTCTTCGGTGACGTGCTCCATCCAGGTCGAATAGACGCCATCGAGCGCCTCCTGCATGGCGATGTGGGTCATGCTGTTGTCCGGCGAGGCCCCGTGCCAGTGCTTCTCGTTCGGCGGAATCCAGACGACATCGCCGGGACGGATCTCCCTGATCGGGCCGCCCTTGGCCTGCACGCGCCCGATGCCGGAGATCACATACAGTGTCTGTCCGAGCGGATGGGTGTGCCAGGCGGTGCGTGCGCCGGGCTCGAACGAGACGCGCGAGGCGTTGAGCCGCGCCGGCGCAGGCGCCATGTTGATCGGGTCCTGCAACACGGTGCCGGTAAAATTCTCCTTCGGCGCGCGGCGGGTCGGCCGCGAGCCGGAAACGTGGATATCCATGGGGTTACCTCCCTTTCTTGACGTTATTTCTTGGTGGCGGCGTAGCGCGCCTTGGTCTCGGCATTCATCGGATACAGGCCGGGCAGCTGGGCGCCATTGTTCACCTCGTTGACGATCCAGGCTTCCATCCGTTCCTGCTCCGGCCCCTCGGCCAGCACGTGATCGAGGAACGCCTGCGGGATCAGCACCGCGCCGTCCTGGTCGGCCACCACGACGTCATTCGGGAATACGGCAACGCCGCCGCAGCCGATCGGTTCGCCCCAGCCGACGAAGGTCAGACCTGCGACTGACGGCGGAGCCGCGTAGCCGTCGCACCACACCGGCAGGCCGGTGCCGAGCACGCCCTCGACGTCGCGCACCACGCCGTCGGTGATCAGCGCCGTCACCCCGCGCTTGGCCATGCGGGCGCAGAGGATGTCGCCGAAGATGCCGGCATCGGTGATGCCCATGGCATCGACCACGGCAATGCAGCCCGCCGGCATCGCCTCGATCGCGGTGCGGGTCGAGATCGGCGACGACCAGGATTCCGGCGTCGCCAGATCCTCACGGGCCGGCACGAAACGCAGCGTGAAGGCCGGTCCGACCAGCCGCTTCTGCCCCGGCTTCAGCGGCTTGGTGCCGCGCATCCAGATGTTGCGCAGGCCCTTCTTGAGCAGGACGGTGGTGATGGTGGCGGTGGACACGTGCGACAGCGTCGCGATCGCTTCGGCGGATAGTGACATCTGGAAAGAGTGCTCCGATGGAGGAAAAGACCGGCGCATGTTGCCGGGCAAAGGCCTTGCGTCAAGGGCTGCGCGAAAAAGCTGCGATCATCCAAATTTATCGCCGGCATGCCGATTAATTTATTGAAGTTGCTGCATCATTTTGCACGAAGCGAATTCCGTTTTATCCCGAAACACGCTAGCTTGATGGCTGACGACAGCGCTTGACCCAATGGCAGAACCCTTAAGTCCTCCCCGCCTTTTGCCGAGTGGCGACAGCGCCATCACGGTGGAATTCAGCCGCACCATCGATGACGCCGCCAACCGGCGGGTGCTGGCGCTCGACCGCGTGATATCCGCCGAGCCGATCGCCGGCATCACCGAGACCGTGCCGACCTACCGGTCGCTGCTGGTGCATTACGACCCCGTCCAGATCAGCTTCGATGCGCTCGGCGCGCAACTGCTCACGCGCGCCGCCAAGGCGCCGCCGACCGAGACCGGAACGCGGCGCTGGCGCATCCCGGTGACCTATGGCGGCGAGCACGGCATCGATCTCGAGGATGTCGCGAAGGCGCTCCAAACCACGCCCGACCAGATCGTGGCGCGCCATGTCGCCGGCGACTATCGCGTCGCCATGATCGGCTTCACGCCGGGCTGGTCCTATCTCAGCGGACTGGAGAAGTTCCTGCACATGCCCCGGCGCAAGGATCCGCGGCTCCTGACCCCGGCCGGCACCATTTCGATCGGCGGCATCCAGACCGGCGTGCAGTGCCTGGCCGGCCCGAGCGGCTGGCACCTGCTCGGCCGCACCCCGGTGCGGACCTACCAGTTGCATCGCGATCCGACCTTCCTGCTGGAGCCGGGCGACGCCATCACCTTCACGGCGGTCGACGCCAAGACCTTTGCCGAACAGGACCGCGCCGCCGAGGCCGGCGAGTTCGTCGCTGAACTGGTGACGCCATGAGCAAGCTCGTCGTCACCTCGATCGGCCCGGCAAGCTCGGTGCAGGACGCTGGTCGTCCGGGCTCGCAGCGCTACGGTCTCGTGCCGAGCGGCGCGATGGACCGGCTTTCGCTGGCGGCCGCCAACGCGCTGGTCGGCAACGAACTGTTCGCCGCCGCGGTCGAGATCGGCCCGTTCGGCGCCAGCTTCACCGCGCGCGGCGGCGCGGTGCGCGTCGCCCTCGCCGGTGCGTCGCGCAATGCCGATATCGGCGGCCGGCCGGTCGCGTTCGACAGTTCGGCAACGCTTGCCGAAGGTGAGACGCTCACTCTCGGCTTCGCCCGCGGCGGCTCGTTCAGCTATCTCGCGATCGAGCACGGCATCGAAGGCGAGCCGATGTTCGGCAGCCTCGCCGTCAACGCCCGTGCCGGGCTTGGCAGCCCCTACCCGCGGCCGCTGCAAAGCGGCGACGAGTTGAAAACGCAAGCCGCAAGCGGCGCGCCCGAACGCCGCATCGAATTGCCGACCGCGACCGATGCGCCGATCCGCATCGTGTTCGGCCCGCAGGACGACGAGTTCGCCGAGGACAACAAGAAGCTGTTGGTCGACAGCGAGTGGAAGATCTCGGCGACCAGCGACCGCATGGGCTATCGCCTCGAAGGTCCCGTCATCAAGCATCTCGACGGCCACAACATCGTCTCCGACGGCACCGTGAACGGCAGCATCCAGGTGCCCGGCAACGGCCAGCCGATCGTGCTGATGCCGGACCGCGGCACCAGCGGCGGCTATCCGAAGATTGCGACCGTGATCACGGCTGATTTCGGCCGCTTCGCGCAGATCTCGGCCGGCCGGCCGTTCCGCTTCAAGGCGGTGACGATGGCGGAAGCGCAGGCCGAGGCGATCAAGTTCCACGAGCTGCTGCGTTCCCTGCCCGACCGCCTCCGCGGCATTGAGGATTTTGGCCTCAACATTGAAGCGCTGCGGGATGCGAATGTCGCGGGTCAGGCCGTCAACGCCGTCGATGTGTCGACCTGGCAAGTTGCGCTACCCTGAATCTGTACAACAACAGACGGATCGATCGTCATGACCTCAACCATCGACCTCAATTGCGATCTCGGCGAAAGCTTTGGCCCGTGGGAAATGGGCAATGATGCCGCGATGATCGAGCTTGCGACCTCGGTCAACGTCGCCTGCGGCTTTCATGCCGGCGATGCCGACATCATGCGCAAGACGGTCGAGCTCGCGAAGGCGCGCGGCGTCAGCGTCGGCGCCCATCCCGGCTATCGCGACCTGCACGGCTTTGGCCGCCGCCCGATGCCGGGACTGACGTCCTCGGAGATCGAGAACCTGATCGCCTATCAGATCGGCGCCCTGCAGGCGATCGCGACCGCGGCCGGCCACAAGGTCACCCATGTGAAGGCGCACGGCGCGATTTCCAACGTCGCCTGCGAGGATGACATGACTGCAAGGGCGATCGCCCATGCGATCAAGGCGGTCGACCCGAACCTGATTTTCGTGGTGCTGGCGAATTCGAAACTGGTGCGTGCCGGCGAGGCTGCCAATCTGCGCATGGCGCATGAGGTGTTCGCCGACCGCGCCTATGAGGACGACGGCAACCTGGTGTCGCGCAAGAAGCCCGGCGCGGTGCTGCACGATCCCAAGGCGATCGCCGATCGTGTGGTGCGGATGGTGCAGGACGGCGCGGTCGTCTCGGTCACCGGCAAGGTGATCAAGATGCAGACCGATACCGTCTGCATCCACGGCGACACGCGCGGTGCCGTCGAGATTGCGCGCGGCCTGCGCGAGGCGCTGAAGCAGGCGGGCATCACCGTTGCACCGTTCAAGACCGCGCACTGAGCCGCGAACGCATCGATCAAAAAGGGGCCGGCCGCCGCGCCGGCCCTTTTAGATTCCGTTAAGAGTCTTCTTAAACCCAAACTTGCCGTTTGATTGTTAGGTGCAGCTTCCGAGCCTTTGATTGTCCTCTTAGGAAATTGGGTACGAAAGCATGTTCCGCACCAGCCTCTCCCTCGCCATCGCCGCGGTTGCTACCGCCGCTTTCACCAGCGCGGCATCCGCCGGCTGCAACAGCTGCTATACGCCGCCGCCGCAGCCGTGCACGACCTGCTATCAGGTGCAGAGCGTGCCGCCGCAATATCGCACGGTGCAGGAAACCGTCATGGTGGCGCCGGGCCGCGTCGTCGCGCATCGCACGCCGGCGCAGTATCGCACCGTGATGGTGCCGAAGACGGTGATGGTCGCGCCCGAAGGCGTCGCCTATGAGCGCATCCCGCCGCAATACGCCACTCAGGAGCGCGTGCAGATGGTCTCGCCGGGCTATTCCTATTATGCGCCGGTTCAGCCGACCTGCAACACCTGCGGCGGCTACGGATACGGTTACGGCTACTGAGCTGCCAGCATCCACCCAACACAAAGCCGCCGCCTGAGGATATCAGGCAGCGGCTTTTGAATGTTCCGAAGCGCCTAGAACGGGTGGACGGACAGCGTGCCGAACACGATGGCCGCGATCACTGCAAAGGCGCTGTACAGCGCTGCCGTGTGAATTCCGGTCCCGGACTTCCGTGAAATGTTTCGCGCGTAAAGGTGCAGGCGGGCTTCCGCCGATAGCTCGCGCATGGTCGATCTCCAACGCCCCATTCTCGGGCATATGGAATATCGTTCGCGGGCGGATTCAAGCGGGCGGCAAAAATAGCGATGCCGCCGCCTTCGGGAACCCGGTTCCGAGAGGAATATTCCTCCTCGCGCGCTCGACCGAGAATCCTATTCGCTGCAATTCGAGGCGTCGGGAACCCGCACCAGTCCCGCACTAACCAAAATCTCGAAAACAACCCCATGCAAAGTAGCCGGAGGCGGAGTTGCGTCGCGCTCAGGCCTTCCAGCGCCCGATCTTGAACGCCGCCAGATGCCCCGGAACGTCGCTCGGGTCGAACGGCGGGCCGGCGAACGCCCCGATGGCACTGGAGGCGCCGGCCGGGCGACCCGATGCGGCGTCGTAGAGATCGGGCCGGAACACGGCCATGGCGGTCTTCAGCGCCTCCGGCCGGTACGGCGCCTGGGCCCAGCGAACCATCTGCGCATAGAGCCAGGCCGCCTGCCCCGGATCAGGCCGCGCCGCGGCCTCGCGCCCGACCAGCAGATAGCGATTGCTCTCGCGCATGGTGCCGTCGGGCGAGATCTTCAGGTGGCCATCGAGCGTGCGCTGGATGACGCTGGCATCGACGCCGATCCGCTCGGGCTGCGCCAGGATGCGCGCGACCTCGGACCGGTTCTCGGGCCGCTCGATGAACTCCACGGCGCGCAGATGTGCACGCACCAGCGCCGCCACGATGTCGGGATGCTTCTCCGACCAGATCTGCCGCACTGCCAGCACTTTTTCCACCGCGCTGAGCAGGATGTCCGAGACGAAATGCAGGATGTGGCCGATGCCGAGATCGACCGCGATCGAATTCCAGGGCGCGCCGACGCAGAACGCGTCGACATGGCCGTTGGCGAGGCTGTCGACCATGTAGGGCGGCGGCAGCACCACGAGCTGGACGTCCTCGTCGGGATCGACGCCGCCGGCGGCCATCCAGAACCGCAACTGGTAATTGTGGGTCGAGAACGGGAAAGTCATGCCGAAGGTCAGCGGCTCCGCCCCGCTCTTGCGCCGCTTGGCCACCACGCGGGCGAGCGCCTGTGCGGTGGCCATCGGATCGAAGCGGTCGCCGTCGAGCTCTTCCATCAGCGCGGCGTGCAGCGCCGGCGAGACCGTGATGGCATTGCCGTTGAGCCCGAGGTTGAAGGGCGCCGCGATCGGCACCTTGACGTGACCGAGCCCGAGGCTCGAAGCGATCGCCACCGGCGCCAGCAGATGGGCGGCATCGAACAAGCCGATATTGAGCTTGTCGCGGACGTTCGACCACGACACTTCCCGCACCAGCGTGACGTCGAGGCCTTCGGCCGCCGCGAATCCCTTGTCGACGGCAACGATCAGCGCGGCAGCGTCGACCAGCGGAATGAACCCGATGCGCAAAGGTGTGGTCATTTCAGAAGCTCCGACGCCGTCAGGATCGATTGCGCGATCTCCCCGATCTTCTTTTTCTCGCGCATCGCGGTCGAGCGCATCAGCACGTAGGCCTCCTCCTCGGTCAGCCCCTTCACCTTCATCAGGATGCCCTTGGCGCGGTCGATCACCTTGCGCTCCTCCAGCGCATGCTTGGTGCGATCGAGCTCGTCCTGCAGCTTGGCGAAGGCATTGAAGCGGGAGACGCAGAGATCGAGGATCGGCTTCATCCGCTCCTTCTTGAGACCGTCGACGATGTAGGCGGAGACGCCCGCCTCCACCGAGGCCTGGATCGAGGCAGCGTCGCTCTGGTCGACGAACATCGCGATCGGCCGGCGGACGGCACGGCTGACCTGGAACATTTGTTCCAGCACGTCGCGGCTGGGATTCTCGAGGTCGATGACGATGATCTCGGGGTCGAGCGCATAGATCCGCGAGAGCAGGCTCTGCATCTCGCTGATATGGACCACGTCCGTATAGCCGGCCTCCCGCAGTCCCTCCTCGAGGATGGCTGCGCGGATCGGGCTCTCGTCGACTATGACGATCTTGGGAGACGACTCAGCGCTCATCGACGACTCTTAGGGACCCGGCAAGCAGCATCCATATCATGCCGGAAGCCCCGGGAAAGGGTTGTAATTCTCGGCAATTGGGACTAGCTCCTGCCCATCAATCAGGCAGATTTGGGAAGATATGCAAGAGGCCGCCGCGCCGAAAGTGAGCTTTGTGTCCTTGGGTTGCCCCAAGGCGCTGGTCGATTCCGAGCGCATCATCACCCGGCTGCGCGCGGAGGGCTATGAGCTGGCGCGCAAGCATGACGGCGCCGACATCGTCATCGTCAACACCTGCGGCTTCCTCGACAGCGCCAAGCAGGAATCGCTCGCCGCGATCGGCGAGGCCATGGCCGAGAACGGCAAGGTGATCGTCACCGGCTGCATGGGCGCCGAACCCGAGCAGATCGAGAGCGCCTATCCCGGCGTGCTCTCGATCACGGGGCCGCAGCAATATGAGAGCGTGCTGGACGCCGTGCACCGCGCGCTGCCGCCGGCGCACAACCCGCATATCGACCTGGTGCCGCCGCAGGGCGTCAAGCTGACGCCGCGGCACTACGCCTATTTGAAGATTTCCGAAGGCTGCAACAACCGCTGCAGCTTCTGCATCATCCCGAAGCTGCGCGGCGATTTGGTGTCGCGGCCGGCCAATGACGTGCTGCGCGAGGCCGAGAAGCTGGTGAAGGCCGGCGTCAAGGAATTGCTCGTCATCTCGCAGGACACCTCGGCCTATGGCGTCGACCTGAAATACGCCGAGAGCCCGTGGCAGGACCGCAGCGTCCGCGCAAAATTCTTCGATCTCGCTAAGGAGCTCGGCGAGCTCGGCGCCTGGGTGCGGCTGCAATACGTCTACCCCTACCCGCATGTCGACGAGGTCATCGGCCTGATGACCGAGGGCAAGGTGCTGCCCTATCTCGACATCCCGTTCCAGCATGCGAGCCCGGACGTGCTGCGCGCGATGAAGCGCCCGGCTGCGCAGGAGAAGACGCTGGCGCGGATCCAGAAGTGGCGCGAGCAGTGCCCCGAGCTGACGCTGCGCTCGACCTTCATCGTCGGCTTCCCCGGCGAGACCGATTCCGATTTCGCCTATCTGCTCGACTGGCTCGATGAAGCCGGGATCGATCGCCTCGGCTGCTTCAAGTACGAGCCGGTTGCCGGCGCCGCGTCGAACGCGATTCCCAATGCTGTGCCCGACGAGGTCAAGCAGGAGCGCTGGAATGCGCTGATGGCCCGCCAGCAGAAGATCTCCACGAGGCGCCTCAAGCGCAAGGTCGGCACCCGCCAGCAGGTCATCATCGACGAGGTCGGTCCGACGGTGGCGAAGGGCCGGTCAAAGGCCGACGCGCCCGAGATCGACGGCGCCGTCTACCTCACCAGCCGCCGCCCGCTGAAGGTCGGCGAGATCGTCACCGCCAAGATCGAGCGCTCCGACGAATACGACCTGCACGGCAGCGTCGCCGGATTCTGACGCTTGACATGTTCCGGCGTTCGGCTGTATGGCCCTCCGCCATGAAGCTGAACCGGACCCACCGCCGCGCCATCTGCCGTCGTCGCACCCGCGACGATGCTGGGCTGCGCCGTGTCCGACGCCATCGCTGATCTCATAAATCAGCCAAGGTTTTCGAGAAGGCCGCGCCCCCAAAGCGCGGCCTTCTCGCTTTTCGGCCTGCCCTTTCCCAACACCGACCCCAGAGGAGATCGACATGACCAACGCTACCCCTCCGTTCGATGCGCTGATGGACATCACCGCTCGCCCCGAGGTCGTGTTCGTGCGCGGCGCCGGCTCGTATTTGTGGGACAGCAACCGCAACCGCTATCTCGACTTCGTGCAGGGCTGGGCCGTGAACCCTCTCGGCCACTCGCCGGTCATCGTGGCCGACGCGCTGGCCGCGCAGGCCAGACGACTGCTGACGCCAAGCCCGGCGTTCTACAACGAGCAGAGCCTGAAACTGGCAAAGTTGCTGGTCGACACGAGCTGCTTCGACCAGGTGTTCTTTGCCAATTCGGGCGCGGAGGCCAATGAAGGCGCGATCAAGCTCGCGCGCAAATATGGCACGAAGTACAAGAATGGCGCCCACGAGATCATCACCTTCGAAGGCGGCTTCCACGGCCGCACGCTCGCGACCATGTCGGCCTCGGGCAAGAAGGCGTTCGAGCCCCTGTTCGAGCCGAAGGTCTCGGGCTTCCGCAAGGCCCGGCTGAACGACATCGAGTCGGTGCGAAAGTTGATCTCGTCGTCGACGGTCGCGGTCATGCTGGAGCCGATCCAGGGCGAGGCCGGCGTCTGGCCCGCGACGGATGAGTTTTTGAAGGAGTTGCGGGCGCTGACCCAGCAGCGCGGCCTGCTGCTCATTGTCGACGAGATCCAGACCGGCATCGGCCGGACCGGAAAGCTGTTCGGCTATCAGCACGCCGGGATCGAGCCCGACATCATGACGCTCGGCAAGGGCATCGGCGGCGGCGTGCCGCTCGCGGCCCTGCTCGCGACCGAGCATGCCTCGTGCTTCGATCACGGCGATCAGGGCGGCACCTTCAACGGCAATCCACTGATGTGCGCCGCGGGGCTTGTCGTGCTCGATCAGATCGGAAAGCCCGATTTCCTGAAATCGGTCGTCGATGCCGGCCTTTTGCTCGAGCGCGAATTGCAGCGGCTGTCGTCGCGGCACGGTCTCGGCGAGATCAGGGGCCGCGGCCTCCTGCTGGCGCTCGACCTCAAGATGCCGATCGGCGCCGCCGTGGTTGCCGAGGCGTTCGCGGCCGGCGTGCTGATCAACTCGCCGCAGCCGGACACGCTGCGCTTCATGCCGGCGCTCAACGTGACGCGAGAGGAGATTTCCCTGGTCATCGACTGCCTGGATACGGTGCTGACCAAGGTCGGCGCTGCGCGCCGGGTGGCGTAGTCGCCACCACCCCGTCATTCCGGGGCGATGCGCAGCATCGAACCCGGAATCTCGAGATTCCGGGTTCACGCTTCGCGTGCCCCGGAATGACGATCTACTTACGGCCGCAGGATCGCTGCTCCGGTGGTCGCCCTGCTCTCCAGGTCGATATGCGCCTTGGCGGCATCCTTGAGCGCATAGGCGTGGTTGATCGGCACGTGCAGTTTGCCGTTGATCACGGCGGCGAACAGCGTGTCGGCGCCTTCGAGCAATTCCTTGCGGGTGCCGACATAGTCGTTGAGCTTGGGCCGCGTCGCGAACAGCGATCCGTGGTTGTTGAGCTCGGCGAGTGGGAACGGCGGCACCGGACCCGACGCGTTGCCGAAGGAGACGAACAGGCCGCGCGGCCTGAGGCAGGACAGCGATCCCGGGAACGTGGTCTTGCCGACGCCGTCATAGACGACGTCGCAGAGCTCGCCGCGGCTGATCTGCTTGACGCGTTCGACGAAGTTCTCCTCGTTGTAGAGAATGACGTGATCGCAGCCATTGGCGAGCGCGAGATCGGCCTTCGCCTTCGAGCCGACGGTGCCGATGACATGGGCGCCGAGCGCCCGCGCCCATTGGCAGGCGAGCAGCCCGATGCCGCCCGCCGCGGCGTGGATCAGCACGCGATGGCCCTGCTCGACCTTGAAGGTCTTGTGCAGAAGGTACCAGACCGTGAGTCCCTTCAGCATCAGCACGGCGCCCTGCTCGTAGGTGATGTGGTCGGGCAGTTTGACGAGCTTGTCGGCCGGGATGACGCGCTCGGACGCGTAGCCGCCGAGATTGTAGTAATAGGCGACGCGGTCGCCGGGGTGGAAATTGGTCACCCCCGGACCCACGGCCAACACCTCGCCTGCGGCCTCATTGCCGGCGATGAACGGCAGGCCGGGCGCCTTGTAGAGGCCGGTGCGGAAATAGACGTCGATGAAATTCAGACCGACCGCATGCTGGCGGATCCGGACCTCGCCGGTCCCCGGCGCGCCCACCTCGACGTCCTCATAGGTCAGGACTTCCGGTCCCCCCACCTGGTGCACGCGCACAGCCTTGGTCATGTCGTCGCTCCCCTCAGATATCAGCGTCAAGCGAGCGAATGCCATCGCGGCCGGCTTGTCAACCAAGCGGGCCGGAACCGGCCCCGGCATGATCCGGAAAAGCGCGAAGCGGTTTCCCTGCGCGACAAACGCGCAGCGTTGGCGCGGAGACAAAGCCCATTAGCGCGCCGGCCTCTTGCGGTTGCGCTTGGCCATGACGTTGAACGCCTCGACGGCGGCCGAGAAGGCAATCGCGAAATAGATGTAGCCGCGCGGAATGTGGAATTTGAATCCGTCGGCCACCAGCGCCACGCCGATCAGCACCAGGAAGGCCAGCGCCAGCATCTTGGTGGTCGGATGCTCCGCGACAAAACGTGCCACCGGTCCCGACGAGATGTACATGATGGCGCAGGCGATCACCACCGCCGCGACCATGATCTCGATGTCCTGCGCCATGCCGATCGCGGTGATGATCGAATCCAGCGAGAACACCAGGTCGATGATGATGATCTGCACGATCACCCAGAAGAACGCGCTGGCGCTCGGCCTGTCGTCGGCTTCCGCCTCACGCGACTCGACCTCGCCGTGGATCTCGTGGGTTGCTTTCGCGATCAGGAACAGGCCGCCGCCGATCAGGATGATGTCGCGCCACGACAGCTCGACGTCCCGGACTGATATCACCGGCTGGGTCAGCCCGATCAGCCAGACCAGGATCGAGAGCAGCAGAATGCGGAACACCAGCGCCAGCAGCAGGCCGATCTGCCGCGCGCGCTTGGCCTGTGCGGGCGGGATCCGCGACACGATCACCGACAGGAAAATCACGTTGTCGATGCCGAGCACGATCTCGAGCGCAGTCAGGGTCAACAGCGCCGCCCAGGCTTCCGGGCTGGTGATCAATTGCATCATGCTCTGAAGGCTTTCATCCGGCGGATCACGGTATCGCTGCCGATGATGTAGGCGGCGATGGCGCAGAGCCCGAAGGTAATCGGAGCTCCGACCACGAAGTCGTTGGCAAGCGTGTACATGCCGAGCAGCGCCCATGCGGCGAGCAGCCACAGCGTCAGCCAGCGCAGCCGCACCACACGCAGCGGGTGCAGCACGTGGAACGGCGCGAAGGTCAGCGCGATCAGGGCCGCGACCACGATCGTCGACAGCACCGGCGGCAGGTGCAGCAGGAACAGATAGAACGCCGCCGCATTCCACAGCGCCGGGAAGCCGCGGAAATGGTTGTCATCGGCCTTCATGCGGCGGTCGGCGAAATACAGCGCGCTGGAGACCACGATGCCGATGCCGAGGATCGGCGCGGCCAGCGGCAGCAGCATGCCGCTCGCGGTGATCGCATAGGCCGGCACGAACACATAGGTGACGAAATCAACCACCAGGTCGAGCACCTCGCCCGACCAGTTCGGCTGTAGCCGCACCACGTCGAGCCGGCGCGCCAGCGGGCCGTCGATCCCGTCGATGATCAGCGCGACCCCGAGCCAGGCGAACATGTTGGCCCAGTGCTCGCGCACCGCCTCCAGCATCGCCAGCAGCGCCACTCCGGCACCGAGCGCCGTGAAAATATGAACGGAGAATGCGGCGGTCCGCATCCGTTCTGGCAACGCATCAGGCTGGCTCGAATGCTCCATCGGCCGAAGTGCTATCAGGAATCGGACCGGTTTGCATATGCGGTCTTGCGGCGTTCCGCCGCGCAAAGCTTTGGAAACTCTTGGTGGTTAGCGATGGCTTGAAAATCGGGCCAAGCATGTCAAATGTCCTGATATGACCGACAGCTCGCTGGATTATGACGTTATCGTAATAGGCGGCGGTCCGGCCGGATTGACGGCTGCGATTGCCCTTGCCGACGCCGGTGCACGGACCGCGCTGCTGGCTCGCCGCGCACCCTATGCCGACAACCGGACCACCGCGCTGCTCGGTGCGTCGACCGATATCCTGGACCGGCTGGACGTCTGGCGGCGCTGCAGCGACCGAGCGGCGGCGCTCAAGACCATGCGCCTCGTCGACGACACCGGCCGCCTGATCCGTGCGCCCGAGGTGCGCTTCTCATCCGACGAGATCGGCCGCGAGCAATTCGGCTTCAACATCGACAACCGCTCGCTGGTCGCCGCGCTCGAGGACCGCGCCGGTGAAATATCCGCGCTGACGCGGTTCGACGATGAAGCCGCCTCGGTGCGGCCGGACGATGCCGCGGTCACCGTGGTGACGCGGCAGGGCCAGTCGCTTCAGGCCCGGCTCGTGGTCGGTGCAGACGGGCGCAATTCATTGTCCCGCGAGGCCGCCGGCATCGAGGTGACGAGCCGCGATCTCGGGCAGTCCGCCCTCACCTTCAACATCACCCATACCCGCCCGCACAACAACATCTCGACCGAGTTCCACACCGAGCACGGCCCCTGCGTGTTCGTGCCGCTCAGCGGCGTCAGAAGCAGCGTGGTCTGGGTCTCGGCGCCCAAGGAGGCCGAGCGGCTGATGGCGCTCGGCGACGACGAATTGTCCCTCGCCGCCGAGCGGCAATCGCATTCGATCCTCGGCCGCGTCGCGGTCGAGGGTGGCCGTCACGTGTTTCCGCTCGCGATCGAGCGGCCGCGGCAATTCGCCAAGGACCGGATCGCGCTGGTCGGGGAATCCGCCCATGTGCTGCCGCCGATCGGCGCGCAGGGTCTCAATATGGGACTGCGCGATGCCGCTGATATCGCCGAGATCACGGGCCAGGCGATCGGTCGCGGCGAAGATCCCGGCGCGCCCAATGTGCTGTCGCGCTACCAGGCGGCGCGACGGCCCGATGTCGCCAGCCGGACTTGGGCGATCGACATCGCCAACCGGTCGCTGCTGAGCGATTTCCTCGGCATGCAGACGGCGCGTGCTGCCGGCCTGCATCTGCTCGGCGCATTCGGCCCGTTGCGGCGGCTAGCGATGCGCGAGGGCCTCGCGCCGTCGTGGCGGCGGTGAGAACGGCGTACGTTAGGGAAACACCAGCCGTCCGCTCTGGATGAACCACATCACGCTGGTCAGCGTGACCACCGAGGCGAAGGTGCCGATCAGCACCGCGACCGAGGCCGGCTCGATCCAGGTGTCGTTCTGCCGTGCGATCACGAACACGTTGAGCGCCGGCGGCAGCGAAGCCATCAGCACCGCTGTCGCAGCCCAAGGCTGCGCGAACGGGCCGAACAGCAGCATCAGGCCGAACGCCAGCAGCGGATGGATCAAAAGCTTGATCGCAACCACGCCCGGGACCTCCCACGGCACCCGCTCGAACGGCCGCAGCGCCACCGTGATGCCGAGCACGAACAGCGCCGTCGGCGCGGCGGCGTTTTCCAGGAACTGGATGGTGCGATCGAGCGCGACCGGGATCGGAATGTGAAACGCCGCAACCAGCGCCCCGAACACGGCCGACATGATCAGCGGGTTCTGCACGATCTGCCGCAGCACCACGCCAAGTGCGTGCAGCAGCGAGGGATGGTCGCGGTCGGTGAGCTCGATCAGCAGCGGCACGATCGAGAACAGGAAGATGCTGTCGCAGCAGAAGATCAGCGCGGTCGGCGCCGCCGCCTTGGCACCGAGCACGGCGAGCGCGAGGCCAGGACCCATATAGCCGATATTGCCGTAGGCGCCCGACAGGCCGGCCAGCGTCGCCTCGCGCAGCGTGAGCCCGCCGATCACCTTGCCCGCGACCATCGCCAGGAAGAACGCGAGCACGGTTCCGAGCGTGGTGGCGATCAGGAATGGCGGGTTGTTCAGCTCCGCAAACGGCGTCTTGGACATGATCCCGAACAGCAGCGCCGGCAACGAAACGTAAAGCAGGAAGAAATTCATCCAGGCGAGCCCGCTCTCGGGCAAACCCTTGGCCTTGCCGCACGCGTAACCGATGAAGATCAAGCCGAAATACGGCAACGCCAGATTGAGGATATCGATCATTCTGAAAGTAGTTTCTCGGCCGGATTTCGGGTCGTTTTTGCAGGGCTGGAATCGGTAAAGCGCGGGTTAATTCGGACCTTAGCCCCTAGCATCGGCCACAATGTTGGTCTATCGACGAGCCATGATCAAAGCGCGCACCGCCAAGTTTCAGATCGGGCAGATCGTCCGTCACCGGGTGTTCTCCTTCCGGGGCGTGATTTTTGATATCGACCCGGAGTTCAACAACACCGAGGAATGGTGGCTGTCGATCCCCGAGGACATGCGGCCCCACAAGGACCAGCCGTTCTACCATCTGCTCGCGGAAAACTCGGAGACCGAGTACGTCGCCTATGTCTCGGAGCAGAACCTCTTGCCCGACGAGTCGGGCGAGCCGATCCGGCATTCGCAGGTGGCGGAGATCTTCATCAAGGACAAATCGGGCGGCTACCGTCCGCGCAACCCGTCGCTGAACTGAGGTTCGGCGGCTGTCCCGCGACTGCCACGGCATTCGCGCTGCCACGCTCACACCCCCTCGCGCCTGGCCAAGACAACCGCGATCGCCCAGACCACAAATCCCGCCAGCGCCAGCCCCGCGCCGACGAGGCCGGTCGACGTCCAGCCATAACCCGCGGCAACCGCCATTCCGCCGAGCCACGGCCCCAGCGCATTGGCGACGTTGAAGGCGGAGTGGTTGAGCGCGGCGGCGAGGCTCTGTGCCTCGCCCGCGACGTCCATCAACCGGGTCTGCAACACGGTGGCGAGCGCCCCGCCCAGCCCGATCAGGAACACATCGGCGGTCAGCGTCCAGAAATTTCCTGCCGCCAGCGGATAGAGCGCGAGCGTCGCCGCCGACCACAGCAGGAGCCCGCCTGCGGTTGCCATCAGCGCGCGGTCGGCAAAGCGCGGCACGATGATGTTGCCGGCGGTAAGGCCGGCGCCGAACACGCACAGCGTGACCGGCACCAGCGCGGGCGAGGTGTGGGTTACCGCCAGCATGGTCGACGCCAGATAAGTGTAGACCGAGAACAGCCCGCCGAAACCGATGGCGCCGATCGCCAGCGTCAGCCAGACATGCTTGCGCCCGAGTGCCGACAGTTCACGCAGCGGGCTCGCCTTGCTGTTGGCGGCATCACGCGGGGCGAAGATCAGCACCAGGATCGCGGTCAAGAGCGCGAGGCCGGCAACGATCGCGAAGGCCCAGCGCCAGCCGATTGCCTGCCCGACCCCGTTGGCGAGCGGAACGCCGATCGTCGTCGCGATGGTGAGCCCCAGCAGCACGCGGCCGACCGCCGCCGTGCGCTTGTCGATCGGGACCAGCGAGGCTGCGACCAGCATGGCGATGCCGAAATAGGCGCCGTGCGGCAGCCCCGCCATGAAGCGCAGCGCCAGCATGGTGTGATAATCGGGCGCGAGCCCCGAAAGGCCGTTCATCAGCGCGAAGAAGCCCATCAACGCGATCAGCAGCGTCCGCCGCGTCATGCGCGCCGACAGCACCGCGATGACCGGCGCGCCGACGACAACGCCGAGCGCGTAGGCGCTGATCGCGTGGCCGGCCTGGGGCTCGCTGACGTGCAGATCGTGGGCGAAGAACGGCAAGAGGCTCATGGTCGCGAATTCGGCGATGCCGATCGCAAAGCCGCCCATCGCCAGCGCGAGATGGACGATGCCGGGATGAAAGTTACCGGGGGCGTTATCCTGGCTGACGCGAATAGCTGCATCGGCCGAAGGGCGGCCGGTCGGCCGTTCCGGAGGCCGGGAGCGCGGTTCGCGCCGCTGCGTGCTGACTTGCTGGGACACTGCGCGACTTCCATGACTGCGAACGGCGGCCAGGATTCGCGGAAGAACCACGCGCACATTTGCGCATCGAAGGCGCTGTCCGCGCTTTCGTCTGGCCTCCCGTATCGGATTTATGATTGTGCTTCGACGCCGGACTTGTCCGGACGAGGCACGAACGATGCGCGCTCATCGCGCGACGCAATCGAAGCACCCTTCGATGACCATCGCACACGATCTGCGCGATCACCAGCGCAGCAGGCTGCCAGCAGCCAGTCTGTTTCGCATGACAAAAAAGGCGCCCTTCCGGGCGCCTTTTGATCGCGATGATCTCGCGTTTTCTTGAACGCGAGATTGAAGTGGTTACTTGGCCGCCGGGTTGGCCGGCGCCGGAGCCTGCGCAGAGCCACCGCCCGCGCCTTCCAGCTTCTTGCGCTGCTCTTCGGCGCGCTTCTGCAACTCTTCCTGCAGCTTCTTCGAGTTTTCCTCGAACACCTTCGGATCGGTCGGCGGGCCGTCATAGGCCTTGGCGAATTCGGTGTTGAGCGGCAGCGGCAGCGTCAGCGGCGCGCCGTTGGAATTAATCGCCTGGACCACGAGGTTCTGGCCCTTCTTCATGTTGGCGATCAGCTCGGGCGTTGCTTCATAGTCGGACATGCAGCCGTTCTGGAAGCAGATCACATAGGGCGCCTGCTGCGGCGGGTTGCCGTCGACGATGATGCGGGTGCCGTGCACGAGCTGCATGCCGAGCGGCAGCGTGACGCGCAGGATCTTCTTCGGTTCGCCTTCCGGCTCGATGATCACGGCGGCGATCACCGGCTGGCCGGACTCGATGCGGCCGTCCTTGCCGGTGAAGCAGACCTGCTTGGCGTTGGCTTCCTGGCCCTTCAGGCAGAACTTGGTCCAGGGGGCGTAGATCAGCTGGATCTGCTGATCCTGCGCCGGCGGCTGGGCGGCCGCAGCGGGCGGCTGGCCGGCGGCCGGTGCCTGGGCTGCTGGTGCCTGGGCTGCCGGAGCCTTCGGAGCTGCCTTGGGTGCCGCCTTGGGCGCAGCCTTCGGTGCCGCAGGCGCCGGCGCTGCCGGCTGCTGGGCCCGAGCGGCAGGAACCAGGAGCGCTGCAGAGAATGCCGTCGCCGCCATCAGGGCAACAATTCGCCCATGCGGCCGGACCGGGGCGGCCAAGATACGGAAATTCATTGCGGAAAACCCTTTCTGAACGGAAGCCCGAAACCGCTGCAGGCGCCGACACATAGCCGTTTGGGCGGCTGTCTCCTAGTCAATTGAGGCGGATACGTGACAGGCGTTCCCGCCTTCGAATTGCACGCCTTCAATACAGCGGCGCGCGGAAAGATCAATGCCGACAAGCGTATTTGCGCCCATCTCGCGGCGAGTTTCAGCGGCCTGTGATAAACCTCCGGACGTGACGTTTCGCGAATCAAATCCGGCGCCTCACGCACGTGTTCCCGGGCACACTTGGCGCGCCGCATTGGCCGCGATCTGGCTGGCCTTGGGGGTCCTGGTTTTGGGATTCCTGACGAGCGGGCTGGCCCCTGCGGCGGCCGCCGAGAGCCACGCGATCGCGATGCATGGCGCGCCCGCGCTGCCGCCCGACTTTACCCACCTGCCCTATGCCAATCCCGACGCTCCCAAGGGCGGCCGCCTGATCCAGGGCGTGATCGGCACCTTCGACAGCCTCAATCCCCTGATCATCAGGGGCGTCCCCGCGCAGCAGGTCAGGGGTTACGGCTATGAGCGCGGTTATGTCTACGAAAGCCTGATGGCGCGGGGCAATAACGAGCCATTCACGCTGTACGGCCTGCTCGCGCGCAGCGTCGAGACCGACGACGCCAGAAGCCATGTGACGTTCCGCATCGATCCCCGCGCCCGCTTCTCGGATGGCCGGCCGGTACTGGCCGACGACGTGCTGTTCTCGCTGGCGCTGCTGCGCGACCACGGCCGTCCGATGCACCGTCAGTATTATTCGAAAGTCGCAAAGGCCGAGGCGCTCGACCCGCTCACGGTCCGGTTCGATTTCGGCGGCGTGGCGGATCGCGAATTGCCGCTGATCCTCGGTCTGATGCCGATCCTGCCGCGGCACGCCATCGACCCGGACAAATTCGAGGAAACAACCTTGGCCCCGCCGATCGGGTCCGGCCCCTACCGCGTGACGGCAGTCAAGCCCGGCGCCAGCGTCACCTTCACGCGCGATCCGGATTATTGGGGCCGCGACCTGCCCATCAATCGCGGCCTCTGGAACTTCGACGAGATCAGACTCGATTACTACCGCGAGGCCAACGGCATGTTCGAGGCCTTCAAGCGCGGCTTGTATGATTTCCGGACCGAGACCGAGCCGCTGCGCTGGCACGACGGCTACGACTTCCCGGCGGCGCGCAACGGCGAGGTGATCCGCGACACCATCAAGATCGGCACGCCGCGGCCGTCCGAATTTCTGGTGTTCAACAGCCGGCGGCCGAAATTCGCCGACCTGCGGGTGCGTCAGGCACTGGCGATGCTGTTCGATTTCGAATGGGTCAACCGCAACTATTATTTCGGACTGTTCTCGCGCGCCGGCGGTTTCTTCGCCGGATCGGATCTGTCCGCCTATGGCCGTCCCGCCGACGATCGCGAGCGCGAGCTGCTCAAGCCATACCTGTCGCACATCCAGCCCGACATCCTCGACGGCCGCTATCGTCTGCCGGTCACCGACGGGTCGGGACGCGACCGCAGCCTTCTGCGCAGTGCGCTCGCGCTGCTCGCCGAGGCGGGCTACGCGCTCGACGGCACCGTCCTGAAGCAGCGGTCGACAGGGACGCCGCTGCGCATCGAGATCCTGGTCACGACGCGCGAGCATGAGCGGATCGCCCTCGCCTATCAGCGTGACCTGAAGCGGGCCGGCATCGAAGCCACGGTGAGGGTGGTCGACGCGGTGCAGTTCGAGCAGCGCCGGGTCGGCTATGACTTCGACATGATCCCCATCCGCTGGGACCAGTCGCTGTCGCCGGGCAACGAGCAGTGGTTTTACTGGGGCAGCCAGGCCGCCGATGTGCCGGGCACAAGGAACTACATGGGCGCCAAGGATCCCGCCATCGACGCTATGATCGCGGCGCTGCTCGCGGCGCGCGAGCGGCCGGCCTTCGTCTCGGCGGTGCGGGCGCTGGACCGGGCCCTGATGTCGGGCTTCTACGCTATCCCCCTATTTAACTTGGGAGAGCAATGGATCGCGCGCTGGAATCGGATAGAACGGCCTTCGACCACGGCGTTGACGGGCTACCTGCCGGAGACCTGGTGGCAGAAGCCCGGCACGCAATCCAGATGATTTGCCGGGTGATGCGACCCGACGCGGCATGATCTGGTCCGACCGAAGCGATGCAACCGACGTTGAACCCGTGAACCAGTCGATCACCTCGCCAACGCTCGATACCCTGTTCAAGCGCACTTTGGCGCGGCAGCCCGAGGCGCTGGCGCTGGTCGACCCGCTCAACAAGCAGCGCATCACCGGACAGACCCGCAAGCGCCTGACCTATGCCCAAGCCGACCGCGCGATCTCGGCGATCGCCGCCCACTTCGTCCAGAGCGGATTGCCGGCCAACACGGTGATCGCCGTGCAGCTGCCCGGCACGGTTGAATTCGCCCTCACGGTCCTCGCCGCGCATCGGGTCGGCCTGGTGGTGGTGCCGCTGCCGCTGCTGTGGCGGCAGGCCGAGCTGACGTCCGTGCTCAACCGCACCGCGGCGCGGGCGATCGTCAGCTGCGGCCGGATCGACGGCGTCTCCTATGCCGACATCGCCATGAACGCCGCGGCGGAAGCCTTCTCGATCCGCCATGTCTGCGGCTTCGGCACCGATCTGCCCGAAGGCATGGCCTCGCTCGACCAGGCGATCCTGGAGGACTCCCGGGCCTCGCGCCCGATGATCCAGGACGGCCGCAAGCCGGCGCTGATCTCCTTCGACGTCACCAGCGAAGGTTTTCGTCCGGTGCCGCGGGCGCATTTCGGCCTGATTGCCGGCGGGCTCGCGATGTCGCTGGAGAGCGATCTGCCGCCAGGCGCCACCATCATGTCGGCGTTCGCGCCGATGTCGTTCGCCGGCATCTGCGCGTCGCTGGTGACCTGGCTGCTGTCGGGCGGAACGCTGGTGCTGCACCACCCGTTCGACGAGGAAGCGTTCGAGACCCAGTTCAACGATCACACCTGCAACACGCTGATCGCACCGGCGCAGCTCGCGCTGCGGCTCGACGAGCGCGGCCTGTCGGAGCGCCTGCCCAGCCTGCGCAACGTGATCGGCCTCTGGCGTACGCCGGAGCAAGTCGCCTCCAGTGCGCACTGGACCTCGCGGCCGGTGACCATGACCGACGTCTATCTGTTCGGCGAGGCCGGGCTGTTCGGCGCCCGCCGCACCGCTGAGGACGGATCGCCGGCCCTGATCAAGCCGGGGTCGCACAGTGCGCCGCGCGAAGCGCCCGGCGCATCGATCGCCGGCGAGATCCTGCTGACGCCGAAGGGCACGCTCGGCCTGCGCGGCCCGATGGTACCGGTCGCCGCTTATGCGCCGGCGCCTCCGCCCGGCGACAGCCTGATTGCGCCGCCGCCGCGCGATTTCGTCGACACCGAATATGCCGCGCGGGTCGATCGCGCGACCGGGGCCATCAACATCACCGCGCCGCCGTCGGGGGTGATGACGGTCGGCGGCTACCGCTTCCTCGCCCAGGAGCTGCAGGAGTGGTCGCGCCGCCTCGGCCAGGGCGCGCTGTTGACCGCATTGCCGGACCGTCTCAGCGGCCACCGGCTGGCCGGACGGGCGCAGGACAATGCGCGCGCCCGCGACGCCCTCACAGAACTTGGGCTTAACCCCTTGATGGTCGAAGCATTTCGCGACCGTGGTGGCGCCGGACTGAGTTAAAATCTTATCATTGCGTTAGTCTTATCATTGTGTTGACGCCGCATTAAGCCATGCGAACTAGCATCGCAGCCGTTTGCTGATCTTAAGCATTGGTTTCGAGCGTTCGAATGTCCCAACAAGGTCCGGTCCTCATCGTATCGGCGTCGACAAAGCCGTCGTTCGCCGCAGTCCTCGATGAGACGAAACTGTTCCCGGTCGTGGTCAGCGACTGGAACGAGGCCGGACGGGCCATCGAGCAGGTTAAGCCGGCAGCGATCATCGCGGCCGCCGAGGGCGTCGACTTCGTCACCCTGTCGGGTCTCGCCAAACGCGCCGCCGCCCGCGCGCCGTATCTGCCGTTGATCGCGGTCGATCCTGCGACCACCCTGCCCGACACCGTGATCGCATTCTTCCAGAACAAGGGTTTGCCGGATCGGCTGGTCGCCCGGCTCAATGCGTCCTTACGCGTTCGCGGCCTGCATGCCACCGTGATGCGCCGCCTGGTGCCGCCGGTACCGATCGCCCTGTCTGACATCGATCCGATCGGAGAGGCCACCGCGCTGTTGATCGGCCGCGGCGGCGCCTACCCGACGCTGTCGGTCGCGCTCGGCGAACGCGCCGGCGTGGTCGGCGCGCTCAGCATCGAGGCCGCCGCCAAGCATCTCAGTAGCCGCGACATCGACGGCATCGTGCTGGCGGAAGGCTTCACGCCGCGGGTGATGGATGCGTTCCTGACCGTGCTGACCGAGGATGTCCGCTTCCGCCCGTTGCCCGTGATCGTCGCCTCGGGCGAGATGACGCCGCGATACGAGCTGCCCAATCTCGAGATTGTCACGGCCGGGCCGACCCGCATCGCCGACATGGCGCTGCCGATGATCCGCCAGCACGCCTTCGAGGCGCGGCTCGGCCGCATGCTGAAGGCGATCGACGCCAAGGGCCTGATCGATGCCCGCACCGGCCTGCTCACCAAGGTCGCGTTCGAGCGCGACTTCGCAACCGCCGTCTACCAGACCGCCGAGCGCGGCGGCGCGCTCTCGGTGGCGCGCTTCACCTTCGACGACGCGCAACCGCGCGCGCAATTCGACGGCGCACGGATCATCAGCCGGCTGATGCGCCGGGCCGATTTCGGCGCGGTGCATGACGACCGCTCGCTGGTCGTGGCATTCGCCGGCACCGACCTGCGCAACGCGCAAGCGATCACGCGGCGTCTGGCGAGCGTGATGCGGCACACCCAGAACGGGCGCCGCGATGCCCGCTCCGAGCCCGCCGTCAGCGTCGCAACGCTGATGCCGGGCGATTCCGCGCTATCGCTGCTGGGGCGTTTGTTCGGGACGCCGGAGCGCGCAGCGTCGTAAGGCCCGCGGATTTTAGGGCACGGTCATCGCCGGCGCAGCATGACCCATCAAGCCGCTGCGATTTCAGTCCGGCAACAGCCCCATGCCCGCGGCAAGCAGCACGAGAGCCTCCATGATCATATGGGCGCAGAGCTGGGCGGCCATCCCCTGAACGTCCTGTGGCGGGCTGACCGTGTTGAAATCCATCGCGACGATATTCAAGCCTGAAAGGCTGCGCAGCAATTCGATCCCCTCGCGGGCCGACAGGCCTCCCCAGGCGGGCGTGCAGACGCCGGGAGCAACCGATGGATCGAACACATCCATGTCCCAGCACAGATAGACCGGCCGCGCGCCGACCACCTGGCTGAATTCCGCAACGGTCTGCGCGAAACCGCGCCGCATCAACTCCTCGATCGTGACGACGCGAAATCCGAGCGACCGCGTATGTTCGAGCACACCCGGGCAATAAGTGAAGCCGCGCACGCCGATGTGCCAGGATCGGCCGGCGTTCACCACGCCCTCTTGCGCCGCGTTAGTGAACTGCGTGGCCGCATTGTACCGATCGTCCGGCGTATACGGATATGCATCGGTATGGCTGTCGATATGCAGTGCGACGAGATCCTTGTGATACCGGGCGGCGGCCCGCATCAGCGGAAGCGAGACCGAACCGTCGCCGCCGATCCCGACCGGCACCGCGCCAAGCTCGAGAATCTGGCCGGCGGCAGCCTCGATCTTGACAAAGGCGTCTTCGATGCGTCCCGGCACCAAGGCAACATCGCCGGCATCGACCGCCCCCAGCAATGACAGCACATCGACGTCGGCGAGCGACGGATGATAGCGGCGAATGAGCCGCGACTCCCGCCGGACCTCCAGGGGACCTTGCCGGGCGCCGACGCGGAACGGATGCGTGCCGCAATCGAACGGCACGCCGAGCACGGCAGCGCGGCTGCCCGGCCGCGGTAACCCCGCCGGCAATCCCATGAATGTTTCCGGACCCACGAAACCCGCCACGTCGCTCATTCTCTGTTCTCTCTTGTCAGCATGTCGAAGGCGGTCAGCGCGTGCACGCGCGACACCGTCGCCAGTTCGGCGATGTCAGCGTACTCGTCCGGCGCGCCCATGTTGTGAGGTGTCGGTCCATAGACGACCGTCGGGATTCCGGCCATGCGAAACCAGCGCGCATCGGAGCCGCCGACGCGCATATTGATCGCCGGCGCCCTGCCGATGATGTCCGTCGCCGCAGTTGCGCAGCGCGTGACGATCTCGTCACCGGGATCGGTGTGATTGGGTTCGAAGCAGCGCAACACGCGCCATGTGATGCCGGGCAGATCGAGCACCTCTCGCAACAGCCCGAGAACAGCTTCCGACGTGACGCCGACCGGCAGACGCAGGTCGATGGCCGCTCGCGCCTGGCTCGGCACCAGGTTCGGTGACGAACCGCCACTCACCGTTCCGATGTTGACCGTGACGCTCGACAGGACGTCGGCTTCGCCGGCGCCGCACAACGGTTCGGAGACAGGCCTTGCGCGGCGGATGGCGTCGGCGACATTGACCGGCATCGCAACGGCCAGGCTGCGCAGCTCACTCACTCTGTCCAGCGCTTCGCGCAAGCGATCGATCGCATTGATGCCGAGATGGACATGCGCGCCGTGCGCCGCGCTGCCCTCCGCCTCGATCTCGATCCAGAGGAATCCCTTCTCGCCGAAGCGCAGCACCATCGGCGAACCGGCGTCGCCAATGATCACGGCGTCGCCGCTGGCATGGGAGACCTGGTCGAGCAGGTATTTGGTCCCGTACGGACCCATGCTTTCCTCGTCGCCGGCGAGCGTCAGCACCACCTCTCCCGCCCATGCCTCGCGCTGCTCGGCCAGTGCGGCCATCGCGGCCATCGATGCCGCAATGCCGCCCTTCATGTCGGCCGCGCCGCGGCCGTAAAGGCGGCCGCCCACGACCTCTCCGTCGGGATTGACCGACCAGCTCATCCGCTCGCCCAACGGATAGGTGTCGAGATGGCCGTTGAACACGATGCGGCGGCCGGGGGCATGGCCTTTGATCCGCGCGACGACGTTGACGATCTCGGCTGTCCCCGGATGCAGCTCAACCGCAACGCCCGGCACATGCGCCCTGAGAAGATCGGCCGCCAGCGCCGCCACGGCGCGCGTGTCGCCGTCCGGATTTGGCGACGGCACTCCGATCAGCCGCATCGCGAGCTCGACGACCTGGCTGGTCCGATCGCTCGAAACCGCGCGGCGAACTTGATCAACGTCGTGCAAGGCGCGCTTCCCATATGCGGATTGAGTGGGTGAGCGGCCAGCAGATCGCGAAATACACCACCGCGATGAAGGTGAATATTTCCAGCGGCCTGAACGTCGACGACGACAACTCCATCCCGCGCCGCGTGACCTCGCCGACCGACACCACGGACGCAAGCGAGGAATATTTGATGAGCTGGACGAAATTGGCCGCCAGCGGCGGCAGCACGCTGCGAATCGCCTGCGGGCCAACGATCCGCACAAAGCTCTGCGCGGGCGTCAGGCCGAGCACCTGCGCCGCTTCGCGGTGCCCGACCGGAACGGTCTGGATGCCCGCCCTGAAGACCTCGGAGATGAACACCGCCGAATAGAGCGAGAGACCGAGAATCGACGCGGCCAGCGCATCGATCCTCACATTGAAGACGATCGGCAGCACGTAATAGACCCATAGCAGTTGCACGAGGATTGGCGTATTGCGGACGATTTCGCCGACCGAAAGCGCGATGATGCGTGCCAAGCGGAAACGGGACATCTGCATGATCGCGATGACAAGCCCCAACAGGGTCGCCACCACGAGCGTCACAATTGAAATGAAAAGGGTCATTTCCATGCCGGAGGCAAGAAAACCCAGGTTGTTCGGGATGACGTCCCAGCGAAAGCTGTAGCTTTGCATCTGATGTCTCAGGGCGCGACGATCGGTCCGAGCTTGTTCTTCTCGGCGGCGGCCTTGAGCCGGCCGTCGAGCTTGATGGTGCGAACGAACAGGTTCACGTAGTTCAGCCAGATCTGGTCGCCCTGATTCATGACGTAAGCGTAGGGCGTCACGGACAGGTTTTCCGGCGGCGCCACCGTCGTGGTCCAGTCGAACTGGGCATTCATTTTGATCGAGGCCGGATAATCGGTCATGACGACGTCGACGCGTTGCGCCATCAGCTCAGCCGGGGTCGTGGCCGGAGGTGCAACCGCGACGGTCTTGGCGTTCTTGAAGTAAGACCGCATGAAGTTCTCGACATAGCTGCCGAGCGAGACGCCGGCGTTGACGCCCGGCTTGTCGATATCCGCCCAGGATGTGATCGGGCCGCCCTTGCGCACGACGGCATAGACACCGCTCGTCAGATACGGGTCCGAGAACGCGACGGCCTGCGCACGCTTCATCGTCGCCCCGACGCCGAACATGCCGAGATCGCATTTGTTGGCCTGCAGGTCGGCGATGAAACTGCCAAAGCTGGTCTCGACATAGTCCAGCTTCACGCCCATGTCCTTTGCCAGCTCCTTGGAGAGGTCGATGTCGATCCCCTCGAGCTGTCCGCTATCCGGATTGCGGAAAGAAATCGAGTAGTACATGGGCCATATGCAGACCCTGAGTACCCCGCTCTTGGTGATCTCGTAGAGGCGCGATTGCGTCTGCTGGGCAGCCGCCGGCGTCATCGAGAGAAAGAGCGCGCAAACGAAGGCAAGTCGGCGCAGATTTGGCATGAGCTTCAATCTCCTGTCATGCAGTGATCACTCGTCAAACTGATTGAGAAAGCGCTTGGCGCGCTCGGTCGTCGGCCGTTCGAAAAAGGCGGCGGGCGTGCCGTGCTCGACGATCATCCCCTCGTCCATGAACACGACATGGCTCGCCACGCGCCGGGCGAAGCCCATCTCGTGCGTCACCACGAGCATCGTCATGCCTTCGAGCGCGAGCGTGCGCATGACCTGCAGCACCTCGCGGCGAAGTTCGGGGTCGAGAGCCGACGTCGGCTCGTCGAACAGGAGTATCTTCGGCTGCATGGCAAGCGCCCGGGCGATCGCGACGCGTTGTTGCTGGCCTCCGGACAGCCTGGCCGGATAGGCATCGCGCTTCGCCTCCATGCCGACCTTCTGAAGCAGCCGTTCGGCCGTGACGACCGCCTCATCCCGGGTGACGCCGCGCACGCGCATCGGGGCCTCGATGATATTTCCCAGCACCGTCATGTGCGGCCACAGATTGAACTGCTGGAACACCATTCCGATTTCCGGCCGCACCTTGCGGGCAGCGAGCCGCACATCCGACGATGGCCGGGCCTGCGAGACCGTCGCCCCCTCCATCACGACGCGCCCGTCGGAAGGAGCTTCCAGCAGCGCCATGCATCGCAGAAGTGTCGTCTTGCCGGAGCCGCTTGGACCGATGATGCAGGTCGACTGCCCGGTGCCCAGCGCAAGGTCGACGCCGTTCAGAACGGTGTGGACGCCGAAGCGTTTGACCACCGCCTCGGCGGCCAGGACCGACGCGGCACATGATGCGTGGCTGGTGTTCATCCCCGCAAGACCCTCCAGACGAGTTCATCCCGAAACATAAGCAAATATAATGCCAATGCTCGTCACGCTCAGGATTACGGTAACATTATCTGGAATTTCGCCGGCGTGATGTGCGAAAATTCCTTGTATTATTGGCGTTTCCCTCCATGCTCATACCACGAGCAGCATCGAAACGATATATAGATATTGGTTATGGATCGGCGTCTTGTTGAGATTTTCCATGCTGTTATGCAGCATCGATCGGCAACCGAGGCCGCGCGCGCACTCGGCATATCGCAGCCGGCTGTGAGTACGGCCTTGAAACGGCTGGAGGCGGATGTCGGGTTTGCGCTGTTTCGCCGGGAGAGCCGCCATATCGTGCCTACGCCGGAGGCGCATCTGCTGCACAATGAAGCGATCCGGGCGCTCGCCGGGTTTGCCGAGCTGGAGGACGCCGCTGCCGGAATCTCCGCAGGCAAGCGCGGCGTTCTGACGATCGCGAGTCCGGGACCTGGGATAGTCTGGCTTCCGGGCGTCGTCAGCCGCTTCCAGCGCGAGCGCCCGTCAACAACGATCAGGCTCCTGACCCGAAGCTCCGAGAATGTCCGGAGCCTGGTCTCGGCGCGTGCATTCGACTTCGGAGTCGCCGAGCCACCGTTCGACCGCACCAATGTCGTGTTGCGGCGCTACCGGATGTCGCTCGACTGCGTGATGCCTGCAACGCATGCACTGGCTGACCGGAAAGTCGTCACCCCCGATCTTCTCGAACGACATGATCTGATCATCACCTCGCAGAGCCGATCGACCTATGCCGCGGTATCGCGCGCCTTCGAAACCAGCGGTACGCCGTTTCATCCGGCGATCGAGTGTGAATTCTTTGCCGTCGCGCTCAACCTCGTCATCGATGGCGCGGGTGTCTGCCTCGTCGACGCGCTCAGCGCGTCCGAAACGCTCAGGCGAACCAGCGGAGCGAGCGCGCTCGTCGTCCGCCCCTTCGCGCCGGCGATCCACTACGAGGTCGGAGTCCTCAAGCCGACGATCGGCGAACTCAGCGTTCTCGCCGAGCAGTTCCTGAAACTGCTCGACGACCACGTTGCGCCATATTTGATCCGATCCTGAGCGGGGCTTGCGTCGGACCGCGTGTCAAGCCGCCTTCTTGCTCTCGGCGAGATTGGCGAGCTGGCGCAGGATCTCGGTGGTGCCGGCGAGCCGCTCTTCCGGCGTGTCCCACTCCTGGAAGAACACCACCTTCATGTCGGGCCGCACCTTGGCGGCCTGGCCGTGCTGGCGAATGAAGCTCACCAGCCGCTCCGGATGCGCGAAGCTGTTGTCGCGGAATGCGATCACGGCGCCCTTCGGGCCGGCATCGACCTTCCCGACATTGGCCCTTCGGCAATAGGCCTTGATCGCCGCGACCTTGAACAGATAGCGCACCTCGTCCGGCAGCACGCCGAAGCGGTCGCGCATCTCGGCGGCGAAGGCGTCAATGTCCTCGTCGGTGTCGAGATCGGCGAGCCGGCGATACAGCGACAGCCGCACGCTGAGGTCGTTGACATAGTCCTCGGGGATCAGGACCGGCATGCCGATCGTGATCTGCGGCGACCAGCGGTCGGCGGCCGGCTCGGCGACGCCGGCCTTGAGGTTGACGATCGCCTCCTCCAGCATCGACTGGTACAGCTCGAAGCCGACTTCCTTGATGTGGCCGGACTGCTCTTCGCCGAGCAGATTGCCGGCGCCGCGGATGTCGAGGTCGTGCGAGGCGAGCTGGAAGCCGGCGCCCAGCGTCTCCAGCGATTGCAGCACCTTGAGCCGGCGCTCCGCCTGCGCGGTGATCTTCTGCTGCGCCGGCAGCGTGAACAGCGCATAGGCGCGCAGCTTGGAGCGGCCCACGCGGCCGCGCAGCTGATAGAGCTGGGCAAGGCCGAACATGTCGGCGCGGTGCACGATCAGCGTGTTGGCGTTCGGGATGTCGAGACCGGACTCGACGATCGTGGTCGAGAGCAGGATGTCGTACTTGCCGTCGTAGAACGCGGACATGATGTCCTCGATCACGGTCGGCGGCATCTGGCCGTGGGCGACCGCGACCTTCATCTCCGGCACGTTCTTGTCGAGGAAGTCCTTGACGCCGGCGAGGTCCTCGATCCGCGGCACGACATAGAACGCCTGTCCGCCGCGGTAGCGTTCGCGCAGCAGCGCCTCGCGGATCATCAGGGGATCGTGCGGCGCGACGAAGGTGCGCACCGCAAGGCGATCGACCGGCGGCGAGGCAATGATCGAGAGCTCGCGGACGCCGGTCAGCGCCAGTTGCAGCGTGCGCGGAATCGGGGTTGCCGACAGCGTCAGCACATGGACCTGGGCGCGCAGCTGCTTCAGCCGCTCCTTGTGGCTGACGCCGAAATGCTGCTCCTCGTCGACGATCAACAGGCCAAGATCCCTAAACTTGATCGCCTTGCCGAGCAGCGCGTGGGTGCCGACCACGATGTCGACATTGCCGTCGGTGAGCCCCTTCTTGACCTGGTTGAGCTCCTTGGTCGACACCAGCCGCGACGCCTGCGCGACATTGACTGGGAAACCTTTGAAGCGCTCCGTGAAGGTCCGCGAGTGCTGGCGCGCCAACAGCGTGGTCGGCACCACGACCGCGACCTGCCTGCCCTCCAGCGCCACCGCGAACGCCGCGCGCAGCGCCACCTCGGTCTTGCCGAAGCCGACGTCGCCGCAGATCAGCCGGTCCATCGGGCGGCCGATTTCGAGATCCTTCAAGGTCGAGGTGATGGCCCCGAGCTGATCCTCGGTCTCCTCATAGGGGAAGCGCGCGCAGAACTCGTCATAGACGTGCGGCTGCAGCGGGAATTTCGGCGCCTCGTGCAGCTGCCGCTCGGCCGCGATCTTGATCAACTCGCCCGCGATCTCGCGGATGCGGTTCTTCAGCTTCGCCTTGCGCGCCTGCCACCCGCCGCCACCAAGACGATCGAGCTCGACATTGGCGCTGTCGGAGCCGTAGCGCGACAACAGCTCGATGTTCTCGACCGGCAGGAACAGCTTTGTCTCGGCGGCATAATGCAGCTCGAGACAGTCATGCGGCGCGCCGGAGACTTCCAGCGTCTGCAGGCCGACGAAGCGGCCGATGCCGTGCTCGACATGGACCACGAGATCGCCGGTCGCAAGGCTTGTCACCTCCGAGATGAAATTGTCGAGCTTGCGGCTCGCCTTGCGCGGCCGCACCAGGCGGTCGCCGAGAATGTCCTGCTCGCTGATGACGGCGAACTCGTCGGTCTCGAAGCCGGCTTCCATGCCGAGCACGGCCAGCATGGTCTCGTTGCGCGGCGTCGCCTGCACGATCCGCCAGGTGTTGACGCTGGTCGTGTTCAGGAGCTTGTGGTCGCGCAGCATCGCGCCCATGCGGTCGCGCGAGCCCTCGCTCCACAGCGCGATCACCACCTTCTTGCGCTGCGACTGCAGCGCGCCGACATGGCCGACCACGGCCTCGAACACGTTGACGTTGCTGTCGGCGCGTTCGGGAGCGAAATTGCGGCCCTGCCGCGCGCCGGCGTCGAACACGTCGGGCGAGCCTTCCGGCACCGCGAACGGCGTCAGCCGCGCCAGCGGCGCATCGCCGAGCAGCTTGGTCCATTCGGCCTCGGTCAGATAGAGTTGGTCCGGCGGCAGCGGCTTGTAGATCGCGCCGCTACCCGGATGCTCCAGCGCCTCGCGCCGCGCGTCGAAGTAATCAACGATCTGCGAGAAGCGCTCGCGCGCGGCGTCCTCGCCCTGCGGCTCGATCGCGATCGTTGCGCCGTCGAGATAATCGAACAGCGTGTCCATCCGTTCCTGGAACAGCGGCAGCCAATGCTCCATGCCGGGATGACGCCGTCCCTCGGAGACGGCTTCATAGAGCCGGTCGTCGCGTTCCGGCGCGCCGAACGCGGCGACATAGCCCATGCGGAAACGCCGGATGGTCTCGGTGGTGAGCTGGAATTCGGAGACCGGCACGAGATCGAGCCCGCGCATGTCGAGCAGCGTGCGCTGGGTCTCGGCATCGAAGGTGCGGATCGATTCCAGGCTGTCGCCGAAGAAGTCGAAGCGCACCGGCTGGTCGAGGCCGGCCGGAAACAGATCGAGGATGCCGCCGCGCACGGCATATTCGCCGGGTTCGCGCACCGTGGACGAACGGGTGTAGCCGTTGTGCTCGAGCCAGGCCACGACCGAATCCATCGGCACCACATTGCCGGGCGCAACCGACAGCGCTTGCGCCGCGACCTGATCGCGCGCCGGCACCCGCTGCACGGCCGCGTTCACTGTCGTGAGCACGATCAGCGGTTTGTCGCTGCCGACCAGCCGCGACAGTTTTGCCAATGCGGTCAGGCGTTGCGCCAAAATGCCGGAATGCGGCGAGACGCGGTCATAGGGCTGGCAGTCCCAGGCCGGAACCTGCATCACGGCGATGTCGGGCGCGAAGAACTCCAGCGCGCGGGCGAGCTGCTGCATCCGCGCGCCGTCGCGGCACACCACGGCAAGGCTCACAGCCGGACGCTTCGGCTGCGCCGCGATGGCGCGCGCCAGATCGGAGATGACGAGCCCCTCGGCGCCCTCGGCGACGTTGGCGATGGTCAGCACCCGGCCGGGCGCGAGCATCGCGGCCGGTGATTTCATGGACTGTTTCATGCGCTGGGATCCGCGACCCGAAACGCCTTGATGCGGGCAAACAGCGCGGTCGCGTACTCTGCGGGAAGCACCTTGTCGCCGGTCAGCGCCGCATAGAGGTCGGGATCCGGCACCTCGATCAGATGCTCGAGCTCGCCGAGCTCGTGGTCGGACAGTTCGCCAATGGTCGCGTCGGCGAAGCGGCCGAGGATCAGGTCCATCTCCCGGGTGCCGCGGTGCCAGCAGCGAAACAAAAGCCGCTTGCGGCGGTCATCGAGCCCGCTGCTCGATCGTGTCGATCCCGTCATGTCCCAAAATCCATCCAACGCCAAAAGCCCGGACGTGCCGGGCGGGCTTGATATAGCCATGGCAAGGGCCGATGTCAGCCCTCATTCGCCGCGCTTTGGGGTTTCCTTGCGCGCATGCCGTGAGTCGTGTGTAAAGGCACCGATGCGCCCAGCCCTGCTCAATCCGCTGTTTGCCCAGGTCACGACCCTGCAAGGGGTCGGCCCGAAGCAGGACAAGCTGCTGCGCTATCTGCTCGACCGCAGCGAGACGCCGCGGCTGGTCGACCTGCTGCTGCATCTGCCGGCGAGCGTGATCGACCGCCGCGCCCGGCCGAAGATCCGCGACGCCGCGGTCGGAACCATGGTGACGCTCGAGGTCACCGTCGACCGCCATCGCCCGCCGCCGCCGCGGAATTCGCGCGCGCCCTACCTCGTCTATGCCAGCGACGACACCGGCGACGTCGTGCTGACCTTCTTCCGCGCCCAGCCCGGCTATGTCGAGAAACTGCTGCCGGTCGGCGAGAAGCGCTACGTCTCCGGCACGCTGGCGATGTATGACGGCATCCCGCAGATCGTGCATCCCGATCGCGTCGTCGATGAAGCGGGCTTTGCAAAACTGTCCGGCATCGATCCGGTCTATCCGCTGACCGAGGGGCTTGCGATCGGCTCGCTCCGCCGCGCCATCGCACAGGCGCTGACCAGGCTGCCGGATCTGCCGGAATGGATCAGCCCCGAGGTGCTGCGCCGCTGCAACTTCCCGCCGATCAGGGAGGCGCTGACCCGCGTGCATGTGCCGGTCGAGCTGACCGACATCCTGCCCGACGGCCCGTTCTGGTCGCGCCTCGCGTTCGACGAGTTACTCGCCGGCCAGCTCGCGCTCGCCCTGATCCGCGCCACGCTGCGCCGCCCCGCCGGTGTACGCAACGCCGGCGACGGTCATCTGCGCAGGAAGATCATCGACGCCCTGCCCTATGCGCTGACCAGGTCGCAGCAAGAGGCGGTCGCGGCGATCATCGCGGACCTGCAACAACCGGTGCGAATGTTGCGCCTCGTGCAGGGCGATGTCGGTTCCGGCAAGACCGTGGTGGCGCTGCTGGCAGCCGCTGCGGTTGCGGAAGCCGGCAAGCAGGCCGCGCTGATGGCGCCGACCGAAATCCTGGCGCGCCAGCACATCAAGACCATCGCGCCGCTCGCCGAGAGCGCCGGCATGCGCGTCGCGATCCTCACCGGCCGCGAGAAAGGCAAGGAGCGCCGCGAGCTCCTGGCACAGCTTGAGGCCGGCGAGATCGATCTCCTGGTCGGCACCCACGCGCTGATCCAGGACGATGTGATCTACAAGGCGCTCGCGCTTGCCGTGGTCGACGAGCAGCATCGCTTCGGCGTGCGCGAGCGCCTCGCGCTGACCTCCAAGGGCGAGGCCGTCGACGTGCTGGTGCTGAGCGCCACCCCGATTCCGCGCACGCTGGTGCTGACTTACTTCGGCGACATGGACGTCTCGGAGCTGCGCGAAAAGCCCGCTGGCCGCCAGCCGATCGACACCCGCGCGGTGCCGATGAGCCGGATCGAGGACGTCATGGACGGCGTCGGCCGCGCGCTCGCCGCCGGCAAGCTGGTCTACTGGATCTGCCCGCTGGTCGATGAATCCGAGGCCGAAGGCACCGAGCACCTCACCAACGCGACCGAACGCTTCGAGAGCCTGCAGAAGCGGTTCGGCGATCGCGTCGGCCTCGTGCACGGCCAGATGAAGGGCACCGAGAAGGATCGCGTGATGGCGCAATTCGCCGCGCACGAGATCGGCCTCCTGGTCGCGACCACGGTGGTCGAGGTCGGCGTCGACGTGCCGGCGGCGACCATCATGGTGATCGAGAACGCCGAACGCTTCGGGCTTGCACAACTGCATCAGCTGCGCGGGCGCATCGGCCGCGGCTCGGAAGCCTCGACCTGCCTTTTGCTCTACAAGGAGCCGCTCGGCGAGATGTCGAAGGCGCGGTTGAAAGTGATCCGCGAGACCACGGATGGATTCCGGATCGCCGAGGAGGATCTCAAGCTGCGCGGCGAAGGCGACGTGCTCGGCATCCGCCAGAGCGGCCTGCCCGGCTACCGCATCGCGCGCTCCGAGGTGCACGGCCAGCTCATCACCCAGGCCCGCGACGAGGCGCTGCGGATCATGAAGGACAATCCGAAGCTGAAGGGCGAGCGCGGCGAAGCGCTGCGCGTCCTGCTCTACCTCTATGAACGCGACGAAGCCGTGCCGCTGATCGGGGCTGGGTAGTATGGAGTGGCGCTTGCCTACTCCACCTTCGCCGGCGCGGGCTGTGTGGCCGGCTGCAGCGAGGCCTGGTTGGTCGAGGCCTGGTTGGCAATGCGCGCGGCGTTGGCCATGCCGGCGAGCGCCGCGGCGCGCTTCTGGTCGTTGCTGCCGGGCTGCACCACGCCGGCCGACATGATCAGCGTCGCGGCATCCTCGGTGCTCATCTCGATCTCGATGATCTTGCTCTTCGGCACATAGAAGAAGAAGCCGGTGGTCGGGTTCGGCGCGCACGGCAGGAACACCGAAATATGCTCCTCCTCTCCGGGGAAGCTGGCGGCGAGCTCGGTGCTCGGCGCCTGCGAGATCAGCACGATCGACCACATGCCGGGCGATGGAAACTCGACCAGGCCGACGCGGCGGAAGCTCGAGCCGTTGCCGGAGAACAGCGTCTCGAACACCTGCTTCAGGCCGCGATAGATCGCGCGCACCGCAGGGATGCGGCCAAGCAGCCGTTCGCCGAGATCGACCAGGGTGCGCCCGATCAGGTTGGCGGTGAGGAAGCCGAGCAGCGTCAGCGCGATGACCGCGACGATCAGGCCGGAACCCGGCAGTCCGAACGGCAGATAGGTTTCCGGCCGGTAGGCCGTGGGCACGAACGGCCGGACCAGATTGTCGACCCAGTTCACGAACCACCAGGTCAGATACAGGGTGATCGCAACCGGCCCGGCCACCACGAGGCCGGTGAGGAAATAGTTGCGAAACCGCGCCATCAGCCCGCGCGGGGCATCCGGGGGCAATTCACCGGTCGAGGCGGGAGGCACTTGGTTGGAGGTCATTGCGGTTCCAAGGTCGTCGAAGCGGCGTCGGAGCGGCCGTAGTCCATCACCCAGCTAAGCCATTCTATCAGCTTTTTGAAGGGCCGCGTGAAGCCGCGGCTTGCGACTATTCGACCGTGACCGATTTGGCCAGATTCCGGGGCTGATCGACGTCGGTGCCCATCACGACAGCGGTATGATAGGCGAGCAGCTGCACCGGAACGGCGTAGACGATCGGCGCGAACGTCGCCCCCATGTCCGGCATCACGATCGTCACCAGCGACTGGATCGTCGCTTCCGCCGCGCCCTTGGCGTCGGTCATCAGGATGATCTTGCCGCCGCGGGCGGCGACCTCCTGCATGTTGGAGACGGTCTTCTCGAACACCTTGTCGTACGGCGCGATCACCACGACGGGCATGTGCTCGTCGATCAGCGCGATCGGCCCGTGCTTGAGCTCGCCGGCGGCATAGCCCTCGGCGTGGATGTAGGAGATTTCCTTCAGCTTCAGCGCGCCTTCCAGCGCCAGCGGATAGCTGGTGCCGCGGCCGAGATAGAGCACGTCGCGCGACTTCGAGATCTCGCGCGCCAGCTTCTCGATCTGCACTTCGGTGGTGAGCGCTTCCGACATCAGGCGCGGGATCTCGACCAGGCCATGCACCAGCTTGGCCTCGTCGGCATCGGACAGCTCGCCGCGCGCCTTGCCGGCGGCGACCGCGAGCGAGGCCAGCACCATCAGCTGGCACGTGAACGCCTTGGTCGAGGCCACGCCGATCTCGGGGCCGGCGAGCGTCTGCAGCACGGTCTCGCTCTCGCGCGCGATCGTCGAGGTCGGCACGTTGACGACCGAGAGCGTGTGCGCGCCCTGCGCCTTGGCGTAGCGCAGCGCCGCCAGCGTGTCGGCAGTCTCGCCCGACTGCGAGATGAAGACCGCAAGATCGCCCTTGCGCAACGGCGCCTCGCGGTAGCGGAATTCGGAGGCGACATCGAGCTCGACCGGCAGCCGCGCCAGCCGCTCCAGCCAGTATTTCGCGACGAAGCCGGCATAGCTCGCGGTGCCGCAGGCCGTGATCGAGATGCGCTGGATATCCTTGAAGTCGAACGGCAGTTTCACCGGCATGGTGACGCGCTCGGTCGCCATGTCGACATAGCGCGCCAGCGTGTGCCCGACCACTTCGGGCTGCTCGTGGATCTCCTTCGCCATGAAGTGGCGGTAGTTCGCCTTGTCGACCAGCGCCGTCGCCGTGGTGTGCTTGATCGCCTCGCGGTGGACGATGGCGTTGTCCTTGTCGAAGATCGTGGCGCCCTTGCGGTTCAGCACCACCCAGTCGCCGTCTTCGAGATAGCTGATCGTGTCGGTGAACGGCCCGAGCGCGATCGCATCGGAGCCGAGATACATCTCGCCCTCGCCATGGCCGACCGCGAGCGGCGGACCGTTGCGGGCGCCGATCATCAGGTCGTCCTCGCCGGCGAAGATGAAGCCGAGCGCGAACGCGCCGCGCAGCTGCGACAGCACAGCCCTCACCGCCTCGATCGGCTTGACGCCGCCCTTCAGCAGATTGTCGACCAGATGCACCACGACCTCGGTGTCGGTCTCGGTCGAGAACGCCGCGCCCTTGGCCTCGAGCTCCTCGCGCAGCTCGCGGAAATTCTCGATGATGCCGTTATGCACCACGGCGACGCGCTCGGTGGCGTGCGGATGCGCGTTGTTCTCGGTCGGCCGGCCGTGGGTGGCCCAGCGGGTGTGGCCGATGCCGGTGTGGCCGCCGAGCGGCTTGGCCTCGAGCCGGGCTTCGAGGTTCTTCAGCTTGCCCTCGGCGCGACGCCGCGCCAGGCCGCCATTCTCCAGCGTGGCAACACCGGCGGAATCATAGCCGCGATATTCCAGCCGCTTGAGCGAATCCACCAACTGCTCCGCGACCGGAGCGCGTCCAAGAATGCCGACGATGCCGCACATGCGGTTCAATATCCCCAAAAATCGCCGAAAATTTGCCAAAGCGGCGACACGGTCCCTTAACGGGAATCGCCGGCCGCAAGATACTCAATAATTATTGCCGATTGCGACAGTCTTAAACGGCAAGGTTGATGCGAAAGGCTGGTTAATCGGGGCTAACCATTTTGGCAAGAGTGCGTCAGCGGGGATCCGCCGGCGCTGGCCACGGTTTCGCCTCCCAAATCGTGGTCCATTCTTGACCCGCGCCGCACGCAGGCGCGCTGACCTCGACGCGAACCACGACAAAGCTTTCGCGATTGGTCACGTCCAGCCGATAGACATGCCGCAGGTGTCGGCTGGGACACAGGTCCGATCCGGTTTCGGCCTGAAACAAGCCGGCCTCCTCCCTCCATGTGATGAAACCCGGAGTGTCCGTCGTACCGAAGCCGTTCAGCGCGACGTACGGAAATTCCATTGGCTTTGGTCTGCTGACGTCGGAGAGATCGAACGCGCGATGCGATCCGGTCACGGAAAAGCGACAGAACATCAGCGCGAGACGGTGCCCGGCCACTTTCATGAAGCGAACCGGCAGCTTTTCGATATCGTCCCTGTATTTGCAGCCGGATTGCTCGGCCGCAAGCGCAAGCATCCTTGGCACCAGGGCCGGATCGGAAATTTCAAAGTCCGTGCGTCCATTGGCAAGGCTGCTCCATTCACGAAGCGCCTCGCGTCGTGCATTGATGCTCGAAGTTTCGTCGCCGCGTGCGACCGACACGAGCGACGGGCCGGCCGTGAGAAGACCTCCGAGCAGCACCTTGATCAATCCAGCGATCAGCCGCGCGCTCACGATTCCCATCCCCGGCCATGCAGCCAGACGTCGCGGCACGTAACCAGCATGCCGTGCAGTCCGTTCTTGAGGAAAAACAGATAGAGCGCGAACAGCAGCACGAAGCTGAGCCGATCGTCGCCCCAGGAAACGAACTCAGGTTGGTCGTGTGTCTTCCGGGACAGCACCGCCAGCTGTCCGGTCCCGGCCCATTGGCAGAGTCGCGCGGCGCTGAAGTACGTCACGAGGCTGCAAAAGACTCCAATCAAAGCGGTCGCAGCATGTTTGCGCATGACGTGTTTTGCCTCATCGCCTCCTAAGAGCGATGAAACCGCCGACGGCAAACGTCGTTAACCGCATCAATACGTCATTAACGCCTTTCGACGAGGCCAGCCGACGCCGGAGGTAGTCGGCGCTCCCAGAAGGTGCTCGGCGGCACGCCATGGCAGCGCATCCTCGGCACGCGGTAGAGACGCACCTGCGACCCCGGACCGGCGCGCGGCGATCCGGTCGACCTCCCAAATCACTGAAAATTTGCCGGCTCCGCGACACCCTCCCTTAACGAAGCATCGCCGGTCGCGCCGCGACATCTTCGCCGCAACCGGGCCCGGGCCAGAAAATGACATGGCGAACTGCCAACATCGGCCCCACGAAGATCGCGAAAGCCAATCACGCAGAAAGGTCGCCAATGACTGATGTCGCAGCTTCCGGCACGCCCACCTTCGAGGTCGAAACCGACGCGTCCAGGCGCTACTGGCACAACGGGAGCCACAACACGTTGCCGCCGCCGGACATGATGGGCGCTTACATGCGCAACCGTCCCGTGTCGATTCAGCCGGTCGAAGCCCGCAAGGCCTGGATCATCGGCAGCGGCATCGCGGGACTGGCCGCGGCCTTCTACATGATCCGCGACGGCGGCATGAAGGGCAACGACATCACCATTCTCGACACCATGCACATCGAGGGCGGCTCGCTCGACGGCGCCGGTGATCCCGAGAACGGCTACATCATTCGCGGCGGTCGCGAGATGAACTGGAACTACGACAATCTCTGGGACATGTTCCAGGACGTCCAGGCGCTGGAATTGCCAGAGGGTTACAGCGTTCTCGACGAATACCGGCTCGTCAACGACAACGATCCGAACTTCTCCAAGGCGCGGCTGATGCACAAGCGCGGCCAGATCCGCGACTTCTCGACGCTCGGCCTGTCGAAGCCGCAGCAATGGGAATTGATCCGCCTGCTGCTTAAGCGCAAGGAGGATCTCGACGACATCACCATCGAGCAGTACTTCAGCCCGGGCTTCCTCGAGACCAACTTCTGGTTCCTCTGGCGCTCGATGTTCGCCTTCGAGAACTGGCAGAGCCTGCTCGAAATGAAGCTCTACATGCATCGCTTCCTCGATGCGATCGACGGGCTGAGCGACATGTCGGCGCTGGTATTTCCGAAATACAACCAGTTCGACAGCTTCGTCCGTCCGCTGGTGACGCATCTGCGCGAGCGCGGCGTCAAGGTGCAGTTCGATACCCGCGCCCACGATCTCGACATCAAGGCCGACGGCGATGCCCGCACGGTCACCGCGATCCACGCCAAGGTGGGCGGCGCCGACACCACCATTCCGGTCGGTCCGAAAGATCTGGTCTTCGCGCTCACGGGATCGATGACCGAGGGCACCGCTTATGGCGACATGGACGATGCTCCGGTTCTTCAGCGCGGCAAGCATGATCCGGGTCAAGCCAGCGACTGGACGCTGTGGACGAACCTCGCGAAGAAATCGCCGATCTTCGGCAAGCCCGAGAAGTTCTACGGCAATGTCGACAAGTCGATGTGGGAGTCGGTCACGCTCACCTGCAAGCCGTCGCCCTTCGTCGACCGGCTGAAGGAGCTTTCAGTCAACGATCCCTATTCCGGCAAGACGGTCACCGGCGGGATCATCACCTTCACCGACTCCAATTGGGTGCTCAGCTTCACCTGCAACCGGCAGCCGCACTTTCCGACCCAGCCGAAGGACGTCCTGGTGGTCTGGGTCTACGCATTGCTGATGGACAAGGAGGGCAACTACGTCAAGAAGCCGATGCCGGCCTGCACCGGCCGCGAGATCCTGGCGGAGCTCTGCTACCACCTCGGCATCGAGGACAAGCTGGATGCGGTGGTGGCGAACACCAAGGCCCGCCTCGCCTTGATGCCCTACATCACCGCGATGTTCATGCCCCGCGCGGCGGGCGACCGGCCGCATCCCGTCCCCGCGGGCTGCACCAATCTGGGCCTGATGGGCCAGTTCGTGGAAACATCGAATGACATCATCTTCACGATGGACAGCTCGGTCCGCACCGCGCGGGTCGCGGTGTACACGCTGCTCAAACTCGCCAAGCAGGTGCCGGACATCAGCCCCACGCAATATGATATCCGGACCATCCTGAAGGGCGCCCGTGCCTTGAACAACAACGAACCGTTCCCGGGCGAACGCCTGCTGCACCGGCTGCTCGACAAGACCTACTACGCCCACATTCTTCCACCACTGCCCGAGCCCGATTCCACGCGGCGCGGCAGTGCCGAGCGCGAGCTGGCGGGACTTCCCGGCAAGGGCGATCAGGCGCTCGGCGCCATCATCGGCTGGCTGGAACGGATTCGAGAGAACATCTCGACCCGCAAGGGCTAGAGCACGATCCGCGAAAGTGCGATGCAACGCCGACGTCGATCCTTGCCGGACGCCCTAATGCTCAACCCGGTAGAGCCGCCATCGCTCCGGCACGCCTTTGAGCTGGTGCGCGCCGCGGTCCTTGAAGCGGATTTCGGACTTTGACATCAGGTCCTTGACGGCGCTCGAGACCAGCACTTCGCCGGCCCGCGCTTTCGCCGCGACGCGCGCGCCGATGTGAAACGCAAGACCGATCACCTCCGCCCCACTCACCTGGTATTCGCCCGCGTGCAGTCCAACCCTGATCTCCAGCCCCAACGTGCGCACGGACTCGCGGATTGCGGTCGCACAACGGATCCCGGCTGCCGGCGCGCGGAACGTCGCCAGCACCCCGTCTCCCGTCGTCACGACTTCCTTCCCCCGCAAGGCCTTCAGCTCCCTGCGCACAGCGACGTAGTAGTGATTCATCACCGTCGCCCAGCGCGTGTCGCCGAGCCGCGCGGCCTTTTCGGTGGATCGGACGATATCGACATAGAGGATGGTGGCAAGCGCCTGCTTGAGCTGCGAGTCCCGATCGGCGGTTCGGCGCCGGTTCGCGATATTCCCAGCCAGCGGTTCATAGCGATGGCTGCGTCGCCGCGCGATGGCGGCCTTGGTGTAGTCCTGGGCGCGCTGCACCGTGCGGCAGCGAATGGTTTTTTCCTGCGGTGGAAACGTCCAGTAGACCTTTCGCCCGTCGCCCGCGCCATCAACCTGCACGGCGCCCCACTTCAGGAAAACCGTCGAGCCGGCCCGTCGAATGCACCATGCCTTCGACGTGTATCCGGAAACGTTCGACTGATGGACTCCGATGCGAAGGAATTTTGGCATGAGCGTCCGGCCGATCGAAGAAGCGTTTGGCAGCCTACCCAGGGTAAAGCGTAGCCATACATTCCCGCGTTGGCAACGGTGCAGGTTTGCGGGCTATCGAGAATGCCGGACTTCGATGTTCGCATCGGGTCCCGCAAGCGGACGAAGGATTGTATGAGTCAGCACCAGCTCTTCGTCAGCTCCGGCAGTCGCGCCCCTGCCCGTTCAAACCCGCGTCGGCATCGACCGACAGAATTGCCGCGTCTTGCGTATCCGCTATTGGCTGCTCTGCATCGCGGAATCGCGCCGGGGTCAACCGGCTGCGGTCGACCGTCACGCCAAAGATGTCGAAGCGGTTGTAGTAGCCGACCACGTCATGAAACTGTTTCGGCTCGACGCAGCGATTGAGATCGATCTCCGCGTAGGCGATCCCCTCCTCGTCCTGCAATCCATCGCCGAACACGCTGCCCGTCGGATCGACGAAGAAGCTCGCCGCACGTGGCGTCTGGTCGATCACGTCGGCGATCGTTCGATCGCGTTCGATGAGGAAGGCGCGCATCGCCTGGTCCATGTAGCCTGCGGTGACGATCCCGAATACCTTGGCTTCGAAGCAGTGGGCGCTGGCCCGGATGCGGTTGGCGGCCACGTTGTCGAAATTGCCGCCGCCTGCCGGGCGCCGGGTGGGCCACATCGGCGGCCAGCTCGAAACGTGCACCTGCTCGCCCTGCGCCATCAGCGCGAAGCGGGCCAATGGATTGGTATTCTCGCCGCAAATCAACCCGCCGATCCGGCCCTGCCGCGTCTCCGCGACCTTAAGGCCCGCACCATCCCCTGACGACCACACCAGCTTCTCATAGAAGGTCGGAACCAGCTTGCGGTGATGGATCAGAATTTCTCCGGTCTCGCCGATCAGCAGGTTCGAGTTCCACAGCCCCCCGACGCTGACGGCGGAGCGCTCGCTGATGCCGATCGAGACCGTGACGCCGAGGGCGCGCGCCTCGGCGCAAAGCCGCGCCACCTCCGGTCCGTCCGCCAGCACGGATTGCTCCGCCATGCGCACGAACAGATCGTGGTTGTCGATCGGAGGCCACAGCGCGGCCCAGACCGGAAAGGCGGGAATATAGGTCTCGGGAAACGCGATCAGCTCGGCGCCGGCTCTGGCCGCCTCGCGAATGATGGCGATCGCCTTTTCGGTGGTCGCCCAGCTGTCGAGGAAGACGGGCGCGGCGTGGACGGCAGCAGCCTTGAAACGAGGGAGCATGTCGAAAATCCCGGCTAGGACTAAGGGAGCGAAGCGGTATCATCCTTGCCTTGCCGGCGTGCATGGGAATTGTCGCAAGGTCGGTTGCGAAGGATCGGAACCGCCACGCGCTGGAATGGGAATTGCTTTGCTGACAAGGGCCGCAATCTCAACGGCCGCAACCTGGAGGCAGATCATGTTCGACACGATCAACTGGGACGATCTGCGGGTGTTTCTCTGCGCCGCCCGCGCCGGCAATTTGAGCCAAACAGCAAAGCGGCTGCGGCTCGACCATTCCACCGTCAGCCGGCGCATCGCCCAGATGGAAGCCTCCCTCGGGGTGGCGGTGTTCGAACGCCACCGCACCGGGCTCAAGCTCAACGAAGTCGGCGAGCGGCTGTTGCGTCATGCCGAGCGGGTCGAGAGCGCGGTGATCGCCATTCGCGAGGAGGCCAGCGCCAGCGACACCCAGGAGCTCGTCGGGACCGTGCGGCTCGCCACCATGGAGGGGATCGCCTCGCTCTATCTGGCGCAACGCTTTGCCAGGCTGCGTCGCACCACGCCACAGCTCACCGTCGAACTCGTCACGTCCGCCCAGACGGTCTACGTCCATAAGCGCGAGGCCGATCTGTTCGTGTCCTTCTTCCGGCCACCTGGTCCCGGCCTGATCTCGGAGCGCATCGGCAAGTTTCGGCTCGGGCTATTCGCGAGCCAGGACTATCTCGACAGCCACGGGATGCCCGCAAGCCTGCGCGACCTGCAGCATCATTGGTTCGTGTCGTATATCGAGGACCTGATCCAGGTCGATTCGGTGCGCTGGCTCGCCGACGTCATCGAAGAGCCGAAAATCGCCTTCCACTCCAACAGCATGATCGCGCAGATGAACGCCGCGGCGGGCGGCCTCGGCATCGTGATGCTTCCGAGCTTTGCCACCAGGGACCGGCCCGACCTGATGCCCGTGCTGCCCGCCCTCGCCGGCACCGTTCGCGAGGTCTGGCTCAACGTCCACAGCGACCTGCAATTCGCCCCGCGCATCCGCGCCGTCCGCGCCTTCCTGAAAAATACCCTGAAGCAGGATCCCGACATGCAGGTCACGCTGGCCGATGTCGTGCCGCAGCCGCGCACAGTAGATTGCAAAAATCCATAATTCCCTTCCGTCAGACCCCGGCTGAAGCTCGTCCGGTTGGCGCAAGCAGAGCGCGCTGAAGTTTTGAGGGGGCCGATATGAACGTGGTTATTCCCGGCAATGCCGATCCGGCGCAGAGCGGCGGCGCATTGGCCAAGAAAGCGGCCGAGCAACTGGCCAAAAAACTGGCCAAGAAGCGGCTGACCGTCGCGCTCGTTCTGAGCGTCGCGATGATCGCGATCTATTTCGGCTTCATGGGGCTTTTCGCGTTCGACAAGCCGCTGCTCGGCACCATCCTGATGCCCGGCCTGTCGCTTTGCATCGTGCTCGGCCCGCTCGTCATCATCTCTTCCTTCGTGCTCTGCCTGATCTACGTGCTGTGGGCGAACCGGGTGTTCGACGCAGGCGTTCGCGAGCTACGCTAGGGGGACAGGCAAATGGGCAGCAGCACGCTTTCGATCGGGTTCTTCTTCGCTTTCATGACGCTGACGCTGGCGATCACCTATTGGGCTGCGCGGCGCACGCGCACCACCGAGCACTTTTTTGCCGCCGGCGGCAAGGTCACGCCGTGGCAGAACGGCTGGGCACTCGCGGGAGACTTCCTCAGCGCCGCGGCCCTGCTCGGAATTGCCGGCATCGTCACCTCGAACGGCTTCGACGGCATGATCTATTCGATCGGGTGGCTGGTCGGCTGGCCGATCATTCTGTTCCTGATCGTCGAACCTTTGCGCAATGTCGGCCGCTTCACCTTCGCCGACGTCGTGGCCTATCGCCTGCGCCAGCGCCCGGTGCGCCTCGCCGGCGCCATCGGTACGCTTGCCGTGATCCTGTTCTACCTCATCGCCCAGATGGTCGCGACAGGATCGCTGATCAAGCTGCTGTTCGGCCTGCCCTACACCTGGTCGGTCATCGTCGTCGGCAGCGTGATGCTGGTCTATGTGCTGTTCGGCGGCATGTTGGCGACGACCTGGGTGCAGGTGGTCAAGGCCGTGCTGCTGATGGGCGGCGGCATCCTGCTCGCCTTCCTCGTGTTGACCCATTTCGACATGAACCCGCTGAAGCTGTTCGCCGCGGCGTCCGAGAAATACGGCACCAAGGTGCTGCAGCCGGGATCGAAGGTGGTCTCGGGTCAATGGGATGCCATCTCGCTCGGGCTCGGCCTGATGTTCGGCACCGCCGCGATGCCGCATGTGCTGATGCGGGCCTATACGGTGAAGGATTCCAAAGCCGCACGGCTGTCGATCCTCTATGCCACCGGCCTGATCGGCGTCTTTCATCTCATGGTCTTCATCATCGGCTTCGGCGCCATGGTGCTGGTCGGCCCCGAGGCAGTGGCCAAGGCCGGAGGCGGCGGCAACATGGCAGCGCCCCTGCTCGCACTCACCGTCGGCGGCAATGCGTTCTTCGGCTTCATCTGTGCGGTCGCGTTCGCGACCATGCTCGCGGTCGTCGCGGGGCTGACGCTGTCGGGCGTCGCCACGCTCTGCCACGACGTCTGGACCAATGTGATCCGGAACGGCACCGCTCAGGAGGCCGAGCAGCTCAAGGTCGCGCGGGTCGCGACCGTTCTGATTTCCATCCTCGCCATCGGCCTGGGCATCGCGTTCGAAGGCCAGAATGTCGCCTTCATGGCGGGACTTGCGTTCTCGATCGCCTGCGCCGCCAACTTCCCTTCGCTCGTGCTCGCCATCACCTGGCGCCACTTCACGACGCCTGCTGCCGTGGCGAGCATCCTCGTCGGCACGCTGAGCTCGCTGGTGCTGATCTATCTGTCGCCGACCATCCAGGTCGACATTCTCGGCAAGCCGCTCGCCGCGGTCGAGCATCAATGGTGGTTCGTGTCGCTGCGCAATCCCGCGATCATCAGCATGCCGCTATCCTTTGCGGTCGCGATCCTGCTGTCGCTGGTGACACGGGAGAAGAACGCAAACCTCGCCTTTGACGAGATGCAGCGGCGCATCCTGCTCGGACCGGTCCAGCCGAACACCGACGAGCCGCGCCAGGCGAAGAATGCGGCATGAACCGCGGCAACCGATCGACGTTGCGATCGGCCTGTCGCGAACCCCGTCGCCCGATACGCACATGTGACTCACGGATCGCGCAACACGTTGGCTGTCGTCCCGGCGAAAGCCGGGACCCATAACCACCGATGGTCATTGCTTCACGATGCTGGAACGACGAGTCCTGTCCCCAACTTCCGCTGCGGAGTATGGGTCCCGGCTTTCGCCGGGACGACACCTTATCGTTGAGACAGGCTCGCAAATATGTCGCGAGAAGATCACTTCCCCTTCGCGGCCTTCTCCTTCAGCTTCGCCGTGCGGTAGCGCGCGGCGCCGCCTTCGCGGATGGACTGCTCGCTGCGCTCGAGCGCCATCGCATCGTCGGGAACATCCTTGGTGATCACCGAGCCCGAGCCGATATAGGCGCCCTTGCCGATCGTGACCGGCGCGACCAGCGACGTATTGGTGCCGATGAAGGCGCCCTCGCCGATCAGCGTCTTGTGCTTGAGGAAGCCGTCATAGTTGCAGGTGATGGTGCCGGCACCGAGGTTGGAATTGGCACCGACATGGGCGTCGCCGACATAGGAGAGATGGTTGACCTTGACCCCGGCCTCCAGCCTCGAACCCTTGGTCTCGACGAAATTGCCGATCTTCACGCCGTCGCCGAGGGAAGTGCCGGGCCGCAGCCGCGCGTAGGGTCCGAGCTCCACCTTCTTGCCGAGCGTAGCCTGGGTGATGTGCGAGAAGGAATGGATCACGGCGCCGTCGTCGATCGAAACGCCCGGTCCGATCACCACGAATGGCTCGATCGTGACGTCCTTGCCGAATTTGGTGTCGGCGGCGAGATAGACGGTCTCCGGTGCGATCAGGGTCACGCCGGCCTCGAGCGCCTGCTTGCGCAGCCGCGCCTGCATCACGGCCTCGGCCTCGGCGAGCTGCGCCTTGGTGTTGATGCCGCGCACTTCGTCTTCGCTGGTCTCGATCACGACGGCCTCCAGTCCGAGTTCCCTGACGATGCCGACGGCATCGGTCAGATAATATTCGCCCTTGGCGTTGGCGTTGCCGATCTTCTCGATGATCGCGAGCGCCTTCTTGCCGTCGAACGCCATCACGCCGGCATTGCACAGCGTGATCTTGCGCTCTTCGGCACTGGCATCGGCCTGCTCGCGGATCGCAACCAGCTTGCCGTTCTCGACCACCAGCCGGCCGTAGCCGGTCGGGTCGGCGGCATGGAAGCCGAGCACCGCAAGCGCCGCGCCGTCGCGCAGCGGCGCGCGCATACGGGCAAAGGTCTCGGCCGAGATCAGCGGCGTGTCGCCGAATGCGATCAAGAGGTCGTCGGCGCCGCGGGCGATCGCCTCGCGCGCCGCCAGCACCGCATGCGCGGTGCCGAGCCGCACGCGCTGCACGAAGGCCTGCACGTCGGGCCGCACCCGGCGCGCCTCGGCGGCGACCGCCTCGTGGTCCGGGCCGACCACGACTGCCAGCTGCGATCCCTCGCCGGAGGCCGCGGCGTCGAGCACATGCGCCAGCAGCGGCTGCCCGGCCACGGGGTGCAGCACCTTCGGCAGCGACGAGCGCATCCGCGTGCCCTCACCGGCCGCAAGCACCACTGTCAGGCTCGTTCGCGCAGTCATTCGCAATCCTCGATGTCGCGCGCAGTTCGCTGCGCAAAGCTTTCTTCGAGGCCGTCTTTAATTGTTTTCCCCGGCAGAAGAAACCGATTCGCCTCCGGGGCGCTCCGGATTCAAGTTCCCGGTCCATTTCCTGTTAATCTTTGCCTCGTGATTCGGCGGGCCTTGAGGAGGGCCAAGCGGGCTTTGGCCAAAGATCGCGACAATCTGGCGGCGGAATTCGACACCGAGAGCACCACCGGCTTTTTGGCCGAGGAGGAAGCTCTGGATCGCCGCATGCTGTGGCGGCTCGGCTCGTGGGGCGTCGCCGCGGTCGGCGCCGTCACCGTCGCGGTGATGGCCAACCAGTCGGCGCTGACGCTGCGGCGCGACCAGGTCGCCGCCGCGGACATTGCACGACAGGCCCAGCAGTTGCAGACGCTGGCGAAGGAGAGCCACAACGAGACGCGCCGGCTGGCGTCCGCGATCGATACGCTCAACGGCGACCGCGACCGGCTGTATTCACGCGTCACCACGCTGGAGCAGGGTCTCGACTCCGTGACCGGCGCGATCGCGAGGCAGCCGCCGACACCCATGGCGGCACCATCACCCTTGGCAGCGGCGCCCGGTGCCAAGGGTG